>NZ_JBSGEL010000071.1:0-38462 GCF_053602875.1 Kitasatospora sp. NPDC004289
GCCCCCGGTCACCCGCCAACCGCGCGGCGTACTCCCCCAGCGGGACGTGGCGGAGGAAGGCCAGCCGGTCGCGCAGCACCCCGGACCCGCCGGAGCGCCGGTGCTCGCGGTCGGCTCGGCGGCGATCGACCTGACGCCGACTCCGCTCAAGGAGTACGCCGTGCGGACCTTCGGCACCAACGACAAACCGGTGCTGATCGGCGGGATCCTGCTCACGGTGGCCGCTCTGGCGGTCCTGGCGGGCCTGCTCGCGGTGCGCCGCCCGACGGCGGGGGCCGCGGTCTTCGCGGCCTTCGGCGCGGTCGGCGCCTGGGCGGCGCTGTCCCGTCCGGAGAGCGCCGGGGTCGACGCCCTGCCCGCGGTGGCGGCGGGCGCGGTGGGTGCTGCGGCCGTGTACTGGTTGGGCACACTGCTGCGCGCCCGCTCCGCCGTCGCTGCGGCCGGCACCCCGGCCGGAGGGCCGGGCGAGGTCCCGGGGGAGGTGCGGTCCGGGCGGTCGGCTGCGGATGCCGACGGCCCGGCCGGGGTGGACCGGGACCGGGGCCGGGCGGCGGACGGCGGCGGTACGGGCGCCGGTCCGGCCGCCGGCCGCGGCGGGGCTCCGGCAGACGGCCGGACCGGCGGGGAGGGTGTCGATGCGGCTTCTGCCACGGTTGCCGCATCGGCTCCCGCTCCGTCGGCCGCGGGCCCGGCCGACCGCATGTCGGCGCTCGACGGCCGGTTCGGGACCGACGGTCCGTCCGGCGCTGACGGTCCGTCCGGTGCTGACGGTCCGTCCGGGGCCGGGGTGGCTCCCCGGCCCGGCGGTCCGTCGCGGCGGACGGTGCTGCTGGCCACCGCCGGGACGGCGCTGGTGGGCCTGACGGCGGGGTACGGCGGTCGGGTGATCGGTGGGCGGCGCGGCGACGTGTCCGCGCTGAGGGACGCCGTCCGGCTGCCCGCCCCCGCCGTCCGGGCCCGGCCGCTGCCTGCCGGTGTGCACCCCGACGTCCCCGGGCTCTCCGCCTTCCTCACCCCCGCCCAGGAGTTCTACCGGGTGGACACCGCCCTCGCCGTCCCCCGGATCGACCCGCGCCGCTGGAGCCTGCGCCTGCACGGGCTGGTCGACCGACCCTTGGAGCTGAGCTACGAGGAGCTGCTCCGCCTGCCCCTGGAGGAGCTCGACCACACCCTCTCCTGCGTCTCCAACGAGGTCGGCGGCCCGTACGTCTCCACCACCCGTTGGCTCGGCGCCTCGCTGCCCGCCCTGCTGCGCCGCGCCGGAGTGCGGCCCGGCGCCGACCAGTTGCTCGGCCGTTCGCGCGAGGGCATGACCATCGGCACCCCGCTCGCCCCGGTGCTCGACGGCCGCCCGGCGCTGCTCGCGATGGCGATGGACGGTGCCCCGCTGCCGCTCGCGCACGGCTTCCCGTGCCGGACGGTGGTGCCCGGCTTCTACGGCTACACCTCCGCGACCAAGTGGCTGGTGGACCTGGAGGTCACCACCTTCGCCGCCCGGGACCCGTACTGGGTCAAGCGCGGCTGGGACCGCACCGGTGAGGTCCGCACCGCCTCCCGGATCGAGGTCCCGGCACCGTTCGCCAAGGTCCCGGCCGGGGAGGTCACCGTGGCCGGCACCGCCTGGGCCACCCACCGGGGCGTCGCCGCCGTGGAGTTGAGGGTGGACGGCGGCCCGTGGGCCGTGGCCGAGCTCGCCGCCGACGGCGGGCCCGACCTCTGGCGGCAGTGGTCCCACACCTGGCGCGACGCCCGTCCGGGCACCCACCGGCTGGAGGTGCGGGCCACCGACGGCACCGGCACCACGCAGCCGGAGGCCCGCGCCACCCCCTATCCGTCCGGCGCCACCGGCTGGCACAGCACGGTGGTCCGGGTCACCTGAAGATCCCCGCCGCAGCGGCCGCCCGCCCGCAGGGCGAGTCGGCCGGACGGCACCCCCATGCCATCCAACGACCCATCACGATGATCCAAGGAGCTAGGACCATGTCCATCCGCACCAACTCCCGCCTCACCTCCGTCGCCGCCCTGCTGGCCGCCGGCACCCTGGTGTTCGGCCTGACCGCCTGCGGCAGCGACTCCGACTCGGCGGTCAAGTCCTCGACCACGCCGTCCAGTTCGGCATCATCGTCGTCCGGCAGCACCGCGATGGCGGCGGACGCCCCGTTCGGCACCGCCTGCGCGGCGGTCCCGAAGGACGGCGCGGGCAGCTTCACCGGCATGGCGAAGGACCCGGTGGCCACCGCCGCCTCCAACAACCCGCTGCTCTCCACCCTGGTGACGGCGGTCAAGCAGGCCGGGCTGGTGGACACCCTCAACTCGGCGAGCAACATCACCGTCTTCGCGCCCACCAACGACGCCTTCGCCAAGATCCCGAAGGAGACCCTGGACGCGGTGCTGGCCGACAAGGCCAAGCTCACCTCGATCCTGACCTACCACGTCACCCCGGACCGCCTGACCCCGACCACGCTGGCCGGGACGCACAAGACCCTCCAGGGCACCGACCTCACGGTCAGCGGCGGCGGCCAGGACTTCACCGTCAACTCCAACGCCAAGGTGCTCTGCGGCAACGTGCAGACCGCCAACGCCACCGTCTACATCATCGACACCGTGCTGATGCCCGCCTCCTGACGGAACGTCCGCTCCCCGGGCCGTGCTCAGCGCGGCCCGGGAGCGCGCCGTTCGGTCCGCAGGTCCTCCAGTTCCTCGGTGATCCGGGCCAGGAAACGGGAGACCACCGCCTGCTCCTCGGGCCCGAACTCGGACCGGACCCGCTCGGTGCGCTCCGCCACCGGGCGGAACCAGCTGCCCGCCAGCTTGGCCGCGCCGGGCCGGTGACGGACCCTCACCTGTCGGCCGTCCGCCTCGTCGCGGCTCCGTTCGACGTGTCCGGCGCGCTCCAGCCGGTCCAGGCAGGCGCTCACCGCGCCGGAGGTGAGCGCCAGTTCGGTCCGCAGCCGCCCGGGCGTCATCCCGGTGTCCCCCTCGGCGCCGGCGGCCCGGACGACCGCCAGCAGGGCCTGCACGTCGGTGGTGTGCAGGCCCTGTTCGGCGGCGAAGTCGTGGCTCAGCAGGTTCATCTCGGCGGCCAGCGCCTGGAGTTGCAGGGCGAAGGCCCGGCTGTCGGGGGAGGGGGCGTGCTCGGACAAGACGGCCTTCCGTGATCGGGGGCTCCCACCCTAGCCGCCGGGCCGCCGGTGAGATATCTCAATGATTGAGATATCCTCCCGCCGTGCGCTACCGACGACTCGTGATCCCCGTCCTGCTCCTGGTCTGCTGGCTCGGCCTCGGCGGAGCCTTCGGCTCCTACGCCGGCCGCCTCTCCGAGGTCTCCACCAACGACGGCGCGGCGTTCCTGCCGCGCTCCGCCGAGTCCACCGAAGTGGCCCGGCTGGCCGCACGTTTCCAGACCGGCACCACGCTCCCCGTGGTGCTGGTCTGGGAGACCCGCACCCCCGAGGGGCGGGTCGAGGGCCCCGTTCGGGACGCCGCCGCCTCCGCGCTCGCCGCCGCGGCCGCCGTCCCCGGGGCCACCGGGCAGGCCTCGCCCCTGCTGGACTCGGCCGACGGCCGGGCCGTGCAGGGCGTGGTCCAGCTCCGGGCCGACCTCGGCAAGGAGACCAAGGAGAGCATCGCCCGGATCCGTGAACTCGCCGACGCCGTCCCGGGTGCGACCGCGGGCGTGGCCGGGCCCGCCGCGGTGCTGGCCGACCTCTCCGGCGCGTTCGCCGGGATCGACGGGCTGCTGCTCGCGGTGGCCCTCGGCGTGGTGCTGGTCATCCTGCTCGCGGTCTACCGCAGCCTGGTGCTGCCGCTGCTGGTGATCGTCTCGGCGGTGTTCGCCCTGGCGGTGGCCTGCGCCCTGGTCTACCTGCTGGCCGACCACGGCGTGGTCCGGGTGGACGGCCAGGTGCAGGGTCTGCTGTCGATCCTGGTGATCGGCGCCGCCACCGACTACGCGCTGCTGATCGCCGCCCGCTACCGCGAGGAACTCCCGCTCCACGCCGACCGGTTCGCCGCGATGCGGACCGCGTGGCGACGCTCGCTGGAACCGGTGCTGGCCTCCGGCGCGACCGTCGCGCTCGGACTGCTGGTGCTGCTGCTCTCGGACCTGACGAACAACCAGGCGCTCGGCCCCGTCGGCGCGATCGGCATCGTCTGCGCCGTGTTCGCCGCGCTCACCTTCCTGCCCGCCGCCCTGGTGCTGCTCGGCCGCGCGGCCTACTGGCCCGCCCGGCCGACCCGCACCGGCGACGGGGCCCACCCCGTCTGGCACCGGGTGGCCGCGTTGGTCGGCCGCCGTCCCCGGCCCGTCTGGGCGGCCTCGCTGGTGGCGCTCGCGGCCTGCGCCGCGTTCGCGCCGCTGCTCGACGCCGGCGGCGTCCCGCAGACCGAGCTCTTCGTCAAGGAGCAGCCCTCGGTGGCCGCCCAGCGCCTGCTCTCCGCCCACTTCCCCGGCGGCACCGGCAATCCGGCCGTGATCACGGTGCGCGCCGACCGGGCGGACCAGGTCGCGGCCGCGGCCCGCACCGTGCCGGGCGTCGCCGCCGTCCGCCCGTACACCGGCGGGGCGCCGGGTGGTCCGGGCGGTTCGGGTGGTCCGGGCGGTCCGGTCCGGGAGGTCGACGGCCTGGTCCGGCTGGACGCCACCCTTGCGGACCCGGCCGACAGCGACGCCGCCGTCCGCACCGTGCGGCAGCTGCGGGACGCCGTGCACGCCGTGCCGGAGGCCTCGGCCCGGGTCGGCGGCTACACCGCCCAGCAGTACGACACCCGCACCACCGCCGCCCACGACCGCCGGGTGATCGTCCCGGCCGTGCTGCTCTGCATCCTGGTCGTCCTGGTCCTGCTGCTGCGCTCGCTGCTCGCCCCGGTGCTGCTGGCCGCCACCGTCCTCCTCTCCTACCTGGCCACGCTGGGGGTCAGCGCGCTGGTCTTCCCGCACGTCTTCGGCTTCCAGGCCACCGACCCCTCCGTCCCCCTCTACGGCTACGTCTTCCTGGTCGCCCTCGGGGTGGACTACAACATCTTCCTGATGACCCGGGTGCGGGAGGAGTCGCTGCGCCACGGCACCCGGGAGGGCGTGCTGCGCGGCCTGACCGCGACCGGCGGGGTGATCACCTCGGCCGGGGTGGTGCTGGCCGCGACCTTCGCCGCGCTGGGCGTGATCCCGCTCGCCTTCCTGGCCCAGATCGCGTTCATCGTCGCCTTCGGAGTGCTGCTCGACACCCTGCTCGTCCGCTCGCTGCTGGTGCCGGCGCTGGTCCGCGACCTGGGGGACGCGGTGTGGTGGCCGCTTCACCGCAGGGTGACGAAGTAGGGCCGGGAGAGGCGAAGGTCACGGAGGAAGGGGCCCCTCGGCGCGGGTGACGTCCTTCACAGGCCGACCGTCAGGTCGCCTGAGGGGGCGTCACCCTGCCCTTTGGGGGCGGGAGTTGGGGCCTCTTGTGGAGTGGGTCACGCGGGACGGCGGGGCTTGCCCGGGCGGGTGGGGCTCGCGCAGTCTCGAAGAGCGCCCCGAGGTGCGGCGCCCCGAAACCCACCCCTTCCCGGAGGTACTCCGCCATGTCCGCGAACACCCAGAACCGCCACCGCCGGACCCGAATACGCTACGACCGGCTGCCCAACAAGGTGCTCGGCCTCGGGATCGCCGGCGCGGTGGCCCTGAGCATCGGCGCCCCGGTGGCCCAGGCGGTGGCCTCGCCCGCCGGTGCCACGCAGCTGGTCGCCGCCCCCGCCGCCGGCCCGGCCGAGCAGTCCGCCCCGGCGCAGGACCAGAACCAGCAGGGTCAGGACCAGAACCAGCAGGACCAGGCCCAGCAGCAGGCCCCGGCCGAGGCGCAGCAGCAGGCCGCGCCCGCCGCCCCCGCCGCGCCGACCTACGCGAACAACCTGGACGGCTGGATCAAGGAGGCCCGCGACGTGCTGGCCGCCGCCGGCAAGCCGGTCCCCTCGTACCGCGCGATGTACGCCACCGCCATGGCCGAGTCCACCGGCAACCCGAAGGCCACCAACGGCTGGGACTCCAACGCCGCCGCCGGCACCCCCTCGATCGGCCTGACCCAGATGATCAAGCCGACCTTCAAGGCCTACGCGCTGCCCGGCCACACCGACATCTACAACCCGGTCGACAACCTGATCGCCAGCTCGCGCTACTGCGACGCGGTCTACGGCGGCATGGACAAGATGGCCGGCGCCCGCGGCTACGGGAGCCACTGGCGCGGCTACTGATCCGCGCCGAGCTGTCGGTCCGTAGTTTCCTACAAGGGCGTGACTACGCTTCCCGGGCGAGCTTGTGGAGATCTTCAACGATTCCGCGTGAACTGGCTTTCGACCTGGGTATCGGTCAGCATTGACGGTTGGGTGCGGGGCGCCCGAGGGCGCCCTGCGGTCTGACCGCTACAGCACCCGAGGTGTACCTCCCCCCAGCCAGAGAGCCCCTTTCATGCGCTTCCTGAACGACCAGTCGCCCGCCTACGACCTCACGTACGACGACGTCTTCATGGTCCCCAGTCGCTCCGCAGTGGGCTCCCGGCAGGCCGTGGACCTCTCCTCGAACGACGGCAGCGGCACCACCATCCCGCTCGTGGTCGCCAACATGACCGCCATCGCCGGCCGCCGGATGGCCGAGACCGTCGCCCGCCGCGGTGGCCTGGTCGCCATCCCGCAGGACATCCCCACCGAGGTCATCTCCGAGGTCATCGGCTGGGTGAAGCAGCGTCACCTCGTCCACGACACCGCGCTCACCCTGAGCCCCGGCGACACCGTCGCCGACGCCCTCTCCCTGCTCCCCAAGCGCGCGCACAACGCGCTCGTGGTGGTCGAGCAGGGCAAGCCGGTCGGCGTGGTCACCGAGTCCGACTGCCAGGGCGTGGACCGGTTCACCAGCCTCTCCGAGGTGATGAGCCGTGACCTGCTCCTGCTGGAGGAGGGCATCGACCCGCGCGCCGCGTTCGAGAAGCTCAACGAGGCCCACCGCAAGCTGGCCCCCGTGGTCGCCGCCGACGGCACCCTGGTCGGCATCCTGACCCGCAAGAACGCGCTCCGCGCCACCCTCTACACCCCCGCCGCCGACGCGGCCGGCAAGCTGCGGATCGCCGCCACCGTCGGCATCAACGGCGACGTGGCCGGCAAGGCCAAGGCGCTCATCGAGGCCGGGGCCGACGTGCTGGTGGTCGACACCGCGCACGGCCACCAGGAGTCGATGATCAGCGCGCTGCGCGCGGTCCGCGGCCTCGACCCGCAGATCCCGATCGTGGCGGGCAACGTGGTCTCCGCCGCCGGCGTCCGCGACCTCGTCGAGGCCGGTGCGGACATCCTCAAGGTCGGTGTCGGCCCCGGCGCCATGTGCACCACCCGGATGATGACCGGCGTGGGCCGCCCGCAGTTCTCCGCCGTGCTGGAGTGCGCCGCCGAGGCGCGCAGGCTCGGCAAGCACGTCTGGGCCGACGGTGGCGTCCGCCACCCGCGCGACGTGGCGATGGCCCTGGCCGCCGGTGCCTCCAACGTGATGATCGGCTCCTGGTTCGCCGGGACCTACGAGTCCCCGGGTGACCTGCACACCGCCGCCGACGGCCGCCAGTACAAGGAGAGCTTCGGCATGGCCTCGGCCCGTGCCGTGCGCAACCGCACCTCCGAGGAGTCGGCCTACGACCGCGCCCGCAAGGCGCTCTTCGAGGAGGGCATCTCCACCTCCCGGATGTTCATCGACCCGGCCCGCCCCGGCGTCGAGGACCTGATCGACTCGATCGTGGCCGGCGTCCGCAGCTCCTGCACCTACGCCGGCGCCCGCAGCCTCGAGGACTTCCACGAGAAGGCGATCATCGGCGTCCAGAGCGCCGCCGGCTACGCCGAGGGCAAGCCGCTGCACTCCAGCTGGGCCTGACCCGCTCGATCCCGACGGCCGGTCACCCACCCCTCGCCCGGGGTGGGTGACCGGCCGTCAGTGGTGGTGCCCGCTTCCACCCACGCCGCCTTCCGGGCGGGCCGGGACGGTGCCGGCGGGTTGGCCGGGGTCGGTGACGACGAACTGGCCCATCATGCCGTCGTCCTCGTGGTAGAGCAGATGGCAGTGGTACATGTACGGGACGTCGGGGTCAGCGGGGCCGTCGAAGCGCAGGGCGAGCTTGACGGTGGTCCCCGAGGGGATCAGGACGGTGTCCTTGGGGCCGCGCAGGTGCGGCGGCGGCTGACGGCCGTTCACCTCGAGGACCCGGAACTGGACGTCGTGGACGTGGAAGTTGTGCGGCATGCCGTTGTCGTTGCGGACCGTCCAGGTCTCGGTGGTGCCCCGGGTGACGGTCTCGTCGATGCGGTCCATGGCCATCTTGCGGCGGTTGATGCCGGAGCTCCGCAGCTCGAAGGTCCGCTCGCGGACGGAGTCGGCGCCGGTCGGGGCAGTGGACGCGGTGGAAGCGGCCAGGGTGGACGGGAGCGCGGGGGAGGGCCGGAGGGTGTCGGCGGCGCGCAGTTGCAACAGGTCGAAGGAGTCGTCGCCGCCGCTGAACCGCTGGTTCCAGAAGTCCTGGCCGAGGTCGACGGGGTAGCTGCGCAGCACCGTCCGCTCGCCGGGCCGGACCCGGACCACGATCTCGGCACGCTCACCGGGGGAGAGGTGGAGACGGGTGGTGTCGTACGGGGCCTCCAGCAGGCCGCCGTCGGTGCCGACCAGGGAGAAGGCGCGGTCGTCCGAGAAACCGAAGTGGTGGATGCGGGCGGTGGAGGCGTTCAGCAGGCGGAGCCGCACGAGCTCGTCCTGGACGGTGCGGTACGGGGCCAGGGTGCCGTTCACCAAGGTCTGGTCGCCGAGGAAGCCGACGCTGCGCATCAGGTCGTGACCGTGGTCGAAGGCGTCGCCGTCGAAGCGGACGTCCTGGACGATCACGGGGAGGTCGTCCACCCCGTAGCGGTGCGGCAGCTGACGGCCCGCCTGCTCCTGGTCGTCGATCAGGAAGAGCCCGGCCAAGCCGCGCTGGACGTGCTTCTCGGTCGCCCCGTGCGGATGCGGGTGGTACCAGAGGGTCGCGGCCGGTTGGTCGACGGTCCACTGCGGGGCCCAGTCGCCGCCGGAGGGGACCATCTGGTGCGGGCCGCCGTCCATCCGGGCGGGAAGGTGCATCCCGTGCCAGTGCACGGTGGAGGGCTCGGGGAGGGTGTTGGTGATCCGGACCTCGACCTTCTCGCCCCGGGCGGCGCGGAGGGTCGGGCCGAGGTAGGAACCGTTGAACCCCCAGGTGGGGGTGGGGTGTCCGGGCCGGAACTCGGTGCTGCCCGTCTGCATCCGCAGCTGGAAGACCCGGGTGCCGTCCGGTGCGGTGACGGACTCCGCGAGCGGCGGGACCGCCAGCTCGTTGCGGAAGTCGACGGCGCCGACGGTCGAGATCTCGGCATCGGTGTAGAGCCAGCCGAAGCCGGCACCGATCAGGAGGGAGAAGGCTCCCGCCGTGGCGGCGAGGACCTTCAGGACCGTCAGCAGGCGTCTGCGGCGCGGGAGCCGGAGCTTCGGCAGGAGTCGGGGCATGCCCGGAACGCTAGGTGCGGGCGGTCCCCGGGAGCATCGGGGTGCGACCCCCACCCGACCCCACCCGGACCCCCACACATCCCTCAGCGGCTCCCCGGGGCGGCCCTCGGGGCTCCGGGCCGGACGGCGCCCCGCTACCGGCCGTTCAGCGGGGTGAGCAGGGCACGGCTGACCATCCCGACCGAGCCGGACAGGGTGTCGGTGAAGGCGCCGCGGACGAAGGGGATGCCGCGCAGCTCCCAGAGGGCCAGGGCGCTGGCCCAGGCGGCGTCGCGGGCCCGGTCGACGCTCCAGACGCCCAGGACGTGGAGCAGCGGGTCGGCGAGGTCCAACTCGGCCGGTCCGCCGAGGAGTTCGTCCCGGACCTGGTCCTCGACCTGGGCCAGCAGGGTGTTGACCCGCAGGTAGTCCCGCTCGACCCGCTCCGGCTCGCGGCCGAGCGCCCGGCAGGTGTCCACCAAGGAGAGCGGCAGGTCGTTCTCGATGTGCGCGTTCATCCCGGCGAGGGCGAACTGCAGCGGGTGGATCCCCCGGTGCCCCCGCAGCTCGAACAGCGGCCGCCAGCACGCCGCCGGCCGGCCGCCGGTGGCCGCCGCGTCCACCGCCGCCAGGTACCGTGCCGCGAACCGCGCGTCCAACTCCGCCATGAACCCCGGATCGTCGAAGAACCCGGCGGTCAGCCGCTCCCCGATCAGCTCCGTGACCCTCAGGTACATCGCGTTGAACCGCGCGACCCCGTCGTCCTCGGGCAGCGCCGTCCGCAACTGCCGCATCCGTTCGATGACCTGGTCGACCGTCATGGTCGGTTGGCTCGCCATGCCCACCAGCATGCCCGCTCCCGGGCCCGCCGGAGAAGGACCCGCGCCTGTGCGCGCAGGGGCACCCGGATCCGGGCCGGCGCGCCGTGGCGGGGGTCAGCGGGGGTCAGCCGTGCATGACGCCGAGGTCGCGGGCCAGGGACTCCAGGCCGTAGCGGGTGACGTGGTCGGCGTTGGCGAGGTCGATGGTGCGGACGCCCTCGGCGGCGAGGCGTTCGTTGACCTCTTCGAGGTGCTGCTGGACGAGGTGCTTCTCGGCGTCGGTGGTGCGGCCCTTGTGGGGGCGGCCGGCGTGTTCGAGGCTCGCGTAGTTGACCCGCTCCTTGGCGGAGGAGGCCGGGGCCTGCTCCGGGATGGAACGGGTGGGGACGCGCTTGGCGCCGCGGAGCACCTCGGCCATCGGCGTGGCGACGGCCAGTCGGTCGAAGACGCCGGCCTCCATCACGACGGTCTCGGGCTCGTCGCTGCCCGGCCGGTGCAGCTCGACCGTCACCAGGTCGATGGCCAGCTCCGCCACCGAGGACAGCTCCTCCGCCAGCGCCTCGATCTCGACCGGGCCGTCCTCCAGGTCGGGGTGGTGGCGCACCACGATCCGCACCAAGGAGCCGTCGTCCTCGACGTGCTTGCCGGTCAGGTCCGAGAACCTGATGATCTTCTGGCCCATGGTGTGCCCCTGCCTGCCCCTCGTATGACGGATGATCAGCCGAGAGCCTACGCCCATGGAAGAACGGAGCCCGTGATGGCCGAGCGCCCCCACGTCCTGCTGAGCGTCGCGACGTCGATCGACGGATGCATCGACGACACCTCGCCGCAGCGGCTGATGCTGTCGAACGCGGCGGACTTCGACCGGGTGGACCAGGTGCGGGCGGAGTCGGACGCGATCCTGATCGGGGGCAACACCATCCGCACCGACAACCCCCGCCTGCTCGTCAACAGCGAGGAGCGCCGAGCCGCCCGGGTGGCGGCCGGGAAGCCCGCGTACCCGTTGAAGGTGACGGTCACGGCGAGCGGGGAGCTGGACCGGGAGCTGAAGTTCTGGCACACCGGGGGCGGGAAGGTGGTCTACACGACGGATGCCGGGGCGGCGCGGCTGCGGGGGGAGTTGGAGGGGTTGGCCGAGGTGGTCGGGCTCGGCGGCACGGTGGACTTCGGGCGGATGCTCGACGACCTCGGGGCCCGCGGGGTGCGGCGGTTGATGGTGGAGGGCGGGGGCCGGATCCACACGCAGTTCCTCGCGGAGGGGCTCGCCGACGAGGTGCAGTGGGCGGTGGCGCCGCTGCTGGTGGGGGAGGCGGAGGCGCCGCGGTTCGTGTACCCGGCGCGCTTCCCCGGCGGGAGCACCCGGCGGATGCGACTGCTCGGGGTGAGCACGGTCGGCGACGTGGTGCTGCTGCGGTACGCGCCGAAGGAGGGGTGAGGCGCGCGGGCGACGGGGCGTGGGCCAGAATCGGGGCGGTGGGCCGTGCGGCCCCCGCTCACGAACGGAACGTTAGGACGACGCCGATGACTTCGCTCCCGCTGCCCGGACCGCTGGTCGACGTGCACTGGCTCGCCGAGCACCTGGACCACCCGGACCTGGTGGTCCTGGACGTGCCGGTCGGCGAGCGGGTGGACGGGGTCCGGCCGATCCGCGGGGCCGGGGAGTTCGACCTGGAGGGGGCGCTCTCCGACCACACCGGCACGCTGCCGCACACCATGCCGTCGGTGGAGCAGTTCACGGCGGCAGTGCGGGAGTTGGGGGTCAACGACCGCTCGACGGTGGTGGTCTACGACGGTGTCGGCATCTACTCCAGTGCCCGGGCCTGGTGGATGTTCCGGGCGATGGGCTTCGACCGGGTCGCGGTGCTGGACGGCGGCCTGCCGGCCTGGGAGGAGGCGGAGCTGCCCCGCGGCGGCCGGACCGAGCCCGTCGTGCCGGGGGACTTCACCGCCGCACCGCGCCCGGGGCTGGTCGTGGACCGCACGGTGGTCGGCGCTGCCCTGGCCGACCCGGCGCGCGCGGTGCTGGACGCCCGGACCGCCGGGCGGTTCGCCGGGACGGCGCCGGAGCCAAGGGAGGGGCTGCGCGGCGGTCACATGCCGGGGGCGTTCAACCTGCCGTTCGGGAGCATCCAGGAGGGGGGCCGGATGCTGGCGGCGGCCGAACTGCGGGCGCGCTTCGAGGAGTTGGTGGGCGAGCGCGAGGACCTGGTGTTCAGCTGCGGCTCGGGGGTGACGGCGTGTGTGCTGGCGCTGGGCGCCGACCTGGCCGGGTACGACCGGCTGGCGGTGTACGACGGCTCGTGGAGCGAGTGGGGGCTACTGCCCGAACTCCCGGTGGTGACCGGGGAGTGACGTCGAGGCGGTGAGCGGTGAGCGGTGGGCGGTAGGCGGTGGGTGGCCGCAGGCGGCGGTGAGCTGACGGGAGTTGCCGGGAGCCGCCGGGTCGGCCGGTGACGGGTCGGGCGGCCGGAGCCCTGGGGCCGGGGTCCTGCGCCTGCGGGAGTAGGCCCAAGGGACCGGGAGGGCTGAGTCCGGTGGCCGATCCACGGACGGCGTACCCGGAGCCACAGTTGGGTCATGGACAACACCGCTCACGCCGCCGCCCCCACCACCGCCACCGCCCCCGCCTCCCCCCGCGTCGCCGTCGTCACCGGAGCGTCCAGGGGCCTCGGTCTGGAGCTCGCCCGGGCGCTCGCCGCGGACGGCTGGCAGCTGGTCATCACCGCCCGAGGGGAGAACGAACTCCTCGCGGTGGAACGGGAGCTGGCCGGACGGACCAAGGTGGTGGCGCTGGCCGGCTCGGTGGTGGACGACGACCACCGGGAGCGCCTCGCCGAGGCCGCCGCCGCACTCGGTGGTGCCGAGCTGCTGGTCAACAACGCCTCGACGTTGACCGGCTACCCCCTGCAAGGGGCGCCGCTGCCGAAGCTCGCGGAGTTCCCGCTCCCCGGCCTGCTGGAGACCTTCGAGGTCAACGTGCTCGGGCCGATCGCCCTCACCCAGCTGCTCCTGCCCCAACTCCGCTCCCACCGCGGCTCGGTGCTCAACCTCTCCTCCGACGCGGCCGTCGAGGCCTACGCCGGCTGGGGCGGCTACGGCGCCAGCAAGGCCGCGCTCGACCACGCCTCCGCCGTCCTCGCGGAGGAGGAGCCCGAGCTGCGGGTCTGGGCGGTCGACCCGGGCGACATGCGCACCGTGATGCACCAGGAGGCCTTCCCCGGCGAGGACATCTCCGACCGGCCGCTGCCCGTGACCGTGGTCCCCGCCTTCCTCGCCCTGCTGGCCGGGCGCCCCGACTCCGGCCGCTACCGAGCCGGCGACTTCCACCCCGCCGACCCGCACGCCGGCGCCGACCCGCACGACGGTGCCGGAGCCGTTCAGGGTGAGGACGCACCGCTGACCGGATCCGCACCGACGACGGGAGAACACTGATGGCCACCGCCGTGGAGCCCGGACTCGACTTCACCGTCCCCGCCGAACTCTCCGCCCACGCACCGGCGGAGGCACGCGGGCTGCGCCGCGACGGCGTCCGGATGCTGGTCGGCCGCCGGGGTGCCCTGAGCACCGAGCACCGGGTGTTCGCCGACCTGCCCGAGGTGCTGGAGCCGGGTGACCTGCTGGTGGTCAACAACTCCGCCACGCTGCCCGCCGCCCTCCCCGGCCGCCTTCCCGACGGGACGCCCGTCACGCTGCACCTCTCCTCGGCCCGGCCGGACGCCCTGGGCGTCCACCTGGTCGAACTGCGGCGGCCGAGCGGCGCCGCCGCGGAGTACTTCCCGCCGCAACTCTCGCCCGCACGGGCGGGGTTGACCGTCTCGCTGCCGGACGGCGGCAGCGCCGAGCTGACCGGCCCGTACACGCCGAGGCTCTGGTACGCCCGGCTCGCCCTGCCCGCGCCGCTGACCGGCTACCTGGCCGCCCACGGACGGGCCATCCGGTACGGCTACGTGGACCGGGACTGGCCGCTGAGCGCCTACCAGACGGTCTTCGCCAGTGAGCCGGGGAGCAGCGAAATGCCCAGCGCGGCCCGGCCGTTCACCGCGGAGACGGTGGCCCGGCTGGCGGCGCGGGGCGTGCTGGTGGCGCCGGTCACCCTGCACACCGGGGTGGCCTCGCCGGAGGCGCACGAGCGGCCCTACCCCGAGTGGTACCGGGTCCCGGCCGCGACCGCCCGGCTGGCCGGGCACGTCCGGGAGCACGGCGGCCGGGTGATCGCGGTCGGCACCACCGCCGTGCGTGCGCTGGAGTCCGCCACGGCCGCGGACGGCACCGTGCGGGCGGCGGAGGGCTGGACCGAGCTGGTGGTCACCCCCGAACGGGGCGTCCGCACGGTGGACGGCCTGCTCACCGGCTGGCACGAGCCGCGCGCCTCGCACCTCGACCTGCTGGCGGCGGTGGCCGGCCGCCCGCTGCTGGAACGGTGCTACGCCGAGGCGCTCGAAGGCCGGTACCTGTGGCACGAGTTCGGGGACGTCAACCTGCTGCTGCCGTGAGCGGTGCCCCGGGCGTGCGGGCGTGCGGGTGTGCGTGCCGGGCGGGCCGGGGGCGGCGGTGGTGAGCGCGCCGTTCCGGCCCGCCGGTCGGCGGCGGTCGGTAGGGTGGCGGTACGACGCCGGGTCAACGGGCCCGGTCACCCGACGAGGACCCGGGCCAGTGACCCACCCGCACACCCACCCGTACGCCCTGCGCATCGCCAAGACCGTCGCCGCCGTGGTCGGCGGCCTCTCCGGCCCTGCCCGTCAGGAACTCCACCAGGCCCTGCTGCGGGCCCAGGCCCAGCCCTACTGCTGGCCCCTGGCGGACCGGTACGACCTCGACGACACCGTGCGGGTCGTCACCACGCCGCACGCCATCGTGCACTACGCGGTCGTCCCCGCCTCGCCGCACCTGTGGGTCTTCGCGATCACCGTCCTGTAGGCGGGCGGTGGTCGGCGGTGGTCCTTGCCACCACCGGTGGTGGTGGTTAAGGTCGTTCGTGTGACTACCGGGTCGGCCTTGGGCCATTCACGAGTGGGTTACCCGGCCTCGGCGTGAGCCCGAGGCGGGTGAGAGCCCCGCCCCTGCTCCGTTCTCCTTGCTTCCGGCGCCTTCGATCGGCGCACCTTCCAACGGATCCCGAGAGCGGAGACCACACCACTGATGACGCACGTCCAGCTCAACCACACGGCCGTCTACGCGAGCGACCGGCAGCGGTCGGCCGAATTCCTCGCCGCAGTCATGGGGTTGGAGGTCGGCAACCCGTTCGGGCCCTTCCTCCCCGTGGACCTCGGCAACGGCGTGAGGCTCGACTACTACGAGAAGCGCGACGAACCCGTGCAGGGCCAGCACTACGCCTTCCTCGTCCCCGACGAGGAGTTCGACGGCATGATCGACCGCCTGCGGGCGGCGGGGGTCACCTACTACGCCAACCCGGACCACACCGACCCAGGCCGCGAGAACGGTTGGTTCGGCGGCCGCGGCGTCTACTTCGCCGACCCCGACGGGCACAACATGGAGCTGATGACCCGGCCGTACGTCCGCCCGTAGCAGCTCACGAGAGGGCGGGTCGCCGGTCCGGCGGCCCGCCGCTCCCGCTTCCTGACGGCGGGTCAGGAGCTGATCACCTCCAGGACGGGGTGGAAGGCGGCGTGGCCGCGGGCGTCGAGGTTGACCGCGAGGCCGACGGCGGCGAGGGGCTGCCAGAGGGCCAGGGTGAGGGCGGGCCGGCCCGCGGTGACGGCGGCGGTCACGTCCAGCGGGATCCAGTCGGGGGTGGTGGATGTCCGCCCGGTGCCCAGGGCCTGGGCGAGGGCGGGGGCGTTGGCCCAGGTGACGGCGGTCTCGGTCCAGGGCGTGGTGGCGGTGGCGAAGGCCTGGAGGGTGGTGAGGGTGCCGCCGGAGTCGGCGACCGCTCCGTGGACCCAGAGGACGGCGCGCCGGACGGTGCCGGGGACGGCGGTGGTGTCGAAGCCGAACAGGGCGCGGCGGCCGTAGCCGCTGTCGGTGGTGTCGGTGTTCTTGACCGTCAGGGTGGTCGCGGCGCCGTAGTTGGTGGTGGCGTAGGAGCCGTCGCGGACGTAGCTGTCCTGGGTGGGGGCGAGCACGGTCGCGGTGGCCGTCTCCGGGCTGCCCGCGGTGCTGGAGAGGGTGATCGTGCGTCCGGCGCCCTGGGTGCCGCCGAGTTCCACCAGGAGGGTCACGGTGCCCTCCGTGGAGAGCACGTTGACGCCCGGGACGGGGGTGGTCGGACGCCCGGTGCCGGTCAGGGTGACCGTTACGGTGGCGGACTGGCGGGACGGGTCGGCGACGGTGACCGTTCGGGTGCCGCCGGCGTCCCGGACCAGGACCGAGCACGGGGCGGAGGCGGTGATCGGGCCCGCCGTCCCGGCGGCGAAGAAGTTGGCGGCGGTGACGCCCGAGGCGGAGTCGGAGACCGCCTGCACGGTGCGGGAGTTGGCGAGGGTCGTGACGGTGGGGGAGGCGGCTCGGGCCGCGGTCGCGGCGGGGGTCGCACCGGGCAGCAGCTGGTACTCGTAGGAGGCGTCGGTGGGGTCGGTGCCGTGGTCGAACCAGAGGGTCAGGTAGCGGCGGGTCAGCTGCTCGGTGGATCCGTTGGTGTTGATGTCGTGCCAACTGCCGGTGCGGGCCTCGCGCTTGGCCTGGAGGGAGGTGCCGGCGGGGAGCACGTAGCCGCCGAAGCCGGAGACGGTGACGGCCCGGGCACCCGCGAACTGCTGGGACCAGCCGAGGGCGGCGGGCTGGGCGGTGCCGTCGACGGTGAGGGTGTGGGTGCCGGTGGGGCCGAGGTTGCGGTTGTCCAGGACGGTCTCCACCCGGGTGCCGTCGGTGCAGCCGATGCCCGCTCCCAGGCAGACGACCGAATCGTCCAGCAGGAACCAGGACTTGCGGCCGGTGAGGGTGGAGGAGAGGCCGCGCAGGTCCTGGCCGACGGCGGCGTAGGTGCCGTCGGTGGCGCCGCCGGCCCAGGTGGAGGCCGGGCGGGGAGCGCCCCAGGTGCCGCCGGCGGCGTCGGCCAGCGGCTTCGTGGAGACGGTGGTGCCGGGCAGGCGGTAGGGGTCGACGGTGGGCCAGAAGGCGTCCGAGTACTGGCCGTTGCCGAAGGTGGCGCCCCACCAGGAGAGCATGCCGTTGTTGCTGTGCCAGCCGCGCAGGTGCTCGCCGTTGCCGGTCTCGTAGAAGGTGGTTCGGGCCGAGCAGAGGCTGAGCGAGACGGCCCAGCCGGGGCGGCGGACCACGGCGCGGTCCATCGCGAAGACGCGGGCGCCGAGCGGCTCGGGGGCGGTGGGGGTGGCGGCCTCGGTGGTGCTCAGGAGGGCCTGGGCGCGGGCGAGTTCGGGAACGTCGAGGTAGCCGTTGGAGAGGTAGGGGAGGTAGTACTCCCGGGTGAGCCAGCCCTTCACGGCGGAACGCCAGGCGGCCGACTGGGCGGCCGGGGCGGCGCCGGAGTCGGCGAGCCGCAGGATGTGGCCGATCAGGGTGTGGCCCCGGGTGTGGTCGTCCTGCTGGAGCTGGAACTGGTCACCGCTCTGGCGGCCCCGGCTGACGGCCCGTCCGCTGACGGAGTCCATCACCAGGCCGTTGTAGAGGAAGGGCGCGTAGGCGTTGGCCACGGAGTCGAAGACGGTCTGGCGGGAGGGGTCGGAGACCTGCCAGGCGGAGCCGGCCAGCAGGGCGAACAGCTTGCTGAGGCCGCCGAGCAGGACCTCGCCGTAGGAGCCGGTGTACGGGACCCAGGTGTGCTGGACGAACGAGCCGTCGGCGTACAGGCCGTCGCCGGTCAGCACGTACGGGAAGACGGGGGAGAGGGCGGCGGTGGCGGTGGCCAGCTTGGCGGAGGAGCGGCCGAGGAGGCCGCGCAGGGAGAGGACGCGGCAGAGGTCGACCCGGTTGGCGCCGGTGCTGGTGCCGGTGTAGCTCGCCACCCTCGAGTCGGGGACCTGGCGGTCCACGGCCGAGAGCAGGGCGGTGAGCTGGGTGGGCGTCAGGCGTTCGTGGACCAGGACGCAGACGTCGAGCAGGGCCTGCGGGGTGCCGATCTGCCAGTCCCACCAGTTGCCGTAGGCGGTGGCGGTGGGGGTGTAGCCGCCGGGGGTGGTGTTGAGGTGGTCCAGGCCGGTGGTGATCGCGGTGGCCAGCGCCTGGTCGCCGGTGAGGCCGGTGCCGGGCTGGGCCCAGGCCAGGGCCATGGTGCGCAGGCGGGTGTGGGAGGCGGTGACGTTCGCCGAGTTGCTGCCGAGCGGGAGGTCCGGCCAGAGGGAGGTGGAGGTGGGGGCGATGGCCTGGAGCTGGGCGCGGGCCCGGTCGCCGAGGGCGGTGAGGGTAGTGGCGTAGGGGGCGGCGGCCGGGTCGAAGCCGGTGCCGGTGAGCAGGTCGCGCCAGCGCAGGCGGAGGGAGTCGTAGGCGTCGGTGGCCGCGAAGGCCTGGTGGGCGGGGACCAGGCTGGAGGCGGCACCGAGGGCACCGAGGGCGGCGAGTTGGAGCAGGCGGCGGCGGGAGAGCAGAGCGGCGCGGGGGGTCAGGGGTTCGGTGGGCACGGGTGACGTCCTCCGGGGCGGTGGGGGCCGGGGCGGGACGACGGTAAGCGCTTTCCCGAAGGGGCGTCAATGGTCTGGACAGGACGGGCCGAAGCCCTGGTGGGCAGGATGGTAAGCGCTTTCCCGTGCGGGTCCGGACGCTCCGTGTCCCTACCTCGGCTCGGAGCGGTTCCCTCAGCGGCGGGGAGCGCCCGTGGTGGCGCGCAGCACCACCTGGACCGGCGCGTCGAAACTGCCGACCGTGTCCGCCGGAGAGCGGAGCGCCAGCCGCACCGCCTCGGCGCCCATCAGCGTCAGCGGTATCCGGACGGTGCTCAGCGGCAGGCTGAGGTCCTCCGCCAGCGGTATGTCGTCGAACCCCGCCAGCGAGATCTCCTCGGGCACCCGCACCCCGCGCTCCCGGAGGGCGGCCAGGGCTCCCACGGCGCAGACGTCCGCCAGCGCCAGCACCGCCGTCGGGACCTCGCCCCGCGCATCACCCCTCAGGAGGGAGGCCATCGCGCGGCGGCCACCCTCGCGGGTGAACTCGGACTCCAGCACGGCGGACCCGGGCAGGGCCACCCCGGCCTCGGCCAGCGCGTCCCGGACCCCGGCCAGCCGCTCGCCCGGCACCCGGAGCCGGCTCGGCCCGGTGATCACCGCGAAGTCCCGGTGCCCGAGGGCGAGCAGAGCCCGCGTCAGCTCGGCGGCGCCGGTCCGGTTGGCCGGGCGGACGGTGTGGTAGTCCGGCCCGTGGTCCGTGACGGCGGCCACCGACCCGCCGCCGGCCCGGTACTCCGCGAGCGCCGAATCCAGCCGTGCCGCGGCCTCCGGGTCGGTGTAGCCGGACCCGGCCAGCACGATGGCCTGCACCCGCTGGGCGTGCAGCATCCGCACCCCGCGGAGCTCGGCGGCCGGGTCGCCGTCGGTGTTGACCACCAGCGGCATCAGGCCCGCCGCCACCACGGCGTCGCAGGCGCCGCGGGCCAGGGCGGCGAAGTACGGGTCGGAGACGTCGTGCAGCAGGATGCCCACGGTGGCGGTGGTCGCGCGGGCCAGGGCCTGGGCCGGGGCGTTCGGCAGGTACCCGAGTGCGGCCGCGGTGTCCCGCACCCGCCCGGCCAGGCCGGAACCGACCTTGCGGGTGGACCCGTTGAGCACCCTGGAGGCGGTGGCCAGGGAGACCCCGGCCTCCCGTGCCACATCGCCCAGCGTCACACCCATGTCCACGGCTCCCGTTCGGCAGGTTTCGGGCCGTCAGGGTACCGGTTGGGCGGTCGGGGCCGGAGGGGGTACGGGCGGTGGCAATGCTCCCTGGCCTTTCGCGGATCACATCAACGCGGGCGGGAGCGTCCACAGCCGCCGGCACGCCCTCGTCACCGCGGCAAGGCCTCCTGCGCACCGACCGCTGACGACAACGGGGCGGTCCCGCCCCGGGGCCGCCCCGTCACCTCACGCCGGCCACCTGCTGCTTGCCGCCCGGGCGGCGCAGCTCCTCGAGGACGGTCGCCTGGCCGGCGACCAGGACGCCGCCGGCCTCCGTGGTGCCGCTGATGGAGTCAGGCCGGCCGGCCGCTCTACCAGTTGCCCCAGGTGCCGGTGGACCAGATGGCCCGGCCGTGGCCGTTGTAGAGCACGAAGTTGCCGTCGTCCTGGAGCTTGGGCTCGGCCCCGGTCGGGTCGGTGGCGCGGTTGGACCAGAGCGTCCCGGCCCCGGCGAACTCGAAGACGCTGAACTCCCCGCTACCGCCGCGGACCATCGCCACGGCTCCAGGGTGACCGTAGGTGCGGGTGGACCAGAGGGCCTTGCCGTCCCGCTTGCGGTAGAGCACCAGGTTCCCGTCCAGCTGCATCACCAGGCGCGACTCCCCGGCGCTGAGGCTCGCACCCGCCTCCAGCCGCTGGCCGCTGCGCAGGACCGCCTGGTCGGCGGCCGCTGCCGGGGTGGCGGTCAGGGCTGGTGCGGTGCAGGCGAGCAGGGTGGCGCTGAGCAGGGCGGCGGCGCGTCTGCGCACGATGTTCCGCATGGTGTCTCCCCCTTCTCGTCTGTGCAGGCCCTTTCCTGCACCGGGCCCGAACGGCACTGGACACCGGGGGGATGACAGCGGATCCATTCCAGTGGGAACTCGCCCCGGCGTTCGTGGAGGAGGCCGTGGAAGCATCGGGCCGGGTCACGGGCGCGGACGTTGTCCGGGCTGCTGGACATCGAGCTCGCCTGCCTGTCCAGCTCCTGATCCGCGGGCGTCTCGCCCGGGCACATGATCCATGAGGTGCCGCGGCGGGGGACCGGGATGTCGGCGCCGACCACCCTCTGATCATCCGCGGAATCGTGGCCGGAACCGTTCTCCGGGATCTTCATCAGGGGGAGGCCCACGCGAGCCGCCCACCCCCGTGGTCGCTCGCGTGGGCCGTCCGGGACGCGGGAGGCGCTGGCCGACCCGCTTGAGGACCGGGGCGGTGCGGCCTCCCTGGTCCCGGCCGCACCACCCATCCAAGCGCTCGCGCCACCGTGGGGAGCACTGGACGTCCGCACGGGACGAGGAGCCGTCGGCCGGGTGATCCCACAGTGGCCCGGCACGTGCGGGGTGGGTCAACCGGCGGTGCCCAGGCGGACGGTGACCAGTCCGGCGGTGACCAGGGCCAGTCCGGCGACCTGGGTGACGGTGAGCTGTTCGCCTCCGAGCAGGGCTCCCGTCAGGACGGCGCCGACGGTGCCGATCCCGGTGAAGACGGCATAGGCGGGCCCGGCCGGGAGGTCGCGGACGGCGAGCCCGAGCAGGTAGACGGCGGCGAGCATGAGGGCGAGGCAGAGCACGGTCTGCGGGAGGCGGGTGAAGCCCTCGGTCGGTTTGATGCTGCGGGACCAGGCGACCTCGACGGCCCCAGCCAGCAGGAGCCAGATCCACGGCACGGTCAACCCTCCTTCGGGGGCGTGTGCCCGGCGAGCTCCGCGCCGAGTTCGGCGGCCCGGGTCAGGGCGGTGGCGGCGGAGTCGAGGTGCTGCGGGAGGCGGTCGGCGAGGGCGGGGTCGCTGAGGGAGTTGACCAGTTCGGCGCTGATCACCTCGGCGTCCTCGACCCCGTAGTGGCCCCGGAAGAAGTCGAGCAGGTAGCGGCCCTGGTGGTCGAAGGGCTCGCGCGGGGTGCCCGGCCCGTACGCGCCGCCGCGCGCGGAGAGGACCACGAAGCGGCGCGGGGCGAGGTCCATCTTCGGGAAGGTCACCTGGTCGATCCAGGCCTTGAGGGCCGCCGGGACGCCGAAGTTGTACATCGGAGCGCCGATCAACACCACGTCGGCGGCGAGCAGTTCGGCGAGCAGGGGCTCGGTGACGGCCCAGGCGCGACGTTCGGCCCCGGTCCGGACGGCCTCGGCGTAGCGGTCGGTCGCGGTGATGCCCTCGCGCAGGAGGGTGTCGCAGATGCCGGTCCAGCCTTCGGTGATCGGCGGGGGTAGGGCGAGGGCCAGGTCGCGGTGCACCACCTGGCCGCCGCCGTTCTGCCCCCAGGCCCGGGTGAAGGCGGCGCCGAGGCGGCGGGTGAAGGAGTCGGTGCGGGCGCTGCTGTCGAGGTGCAGGAGTCGAGGCACGGCGGAGGAACCCCCCAAGGTTCATGGGAAGTGGACGCTCTGTCCGCTTCCGGGTCGGTCTCACCGTACGAGCAAGTGGACGCTCTGTCCACTTGCTCGTTAGGCTGCTCCCGTGACCGAACTGCCGCCGCTGCCGCTCGCCGCCGACCCGCCGCCGAGGGAACGGGCCGACGCCGCCCGCAACCGCGCCCGGGTGCTCGCCGCCGCCGAACGGCTCTTCGCGGACGGCGACCCGTCGGCCGTCACCATGGACGACATCGCCAAGGCCGCCGGCATCGGCCGCGGCACGCTCTACCGGCGCTACCCCGACCGGGCCGCCATCGCCCGGGCGCTCCTCGACGAACACGAACGAGCGCTCCAGGAACGGATGTTGACCGGACCGGCGCCGCTCGGCCCGGGCGCCTTCGGCGAGCCCGCCCCCACTCCGGCGGCCCGGCTCACGGCCTTCTATGCCGCGATGACGGAGCTGTTGGAGGCCCACGTCCACCTCGCCCTCGGCGCGGAGACCGGCCCGGCCCGCTACACCACCGGCGTCTACGGCTTCTGGCGGCTGCACGTCGCCCACCTCGCCCGCGAGGCCGGACTCGACGACCCCGAGACCGCCGCCGACCACCTCCTCGCCCCGCTGGCCCCCGAACTCTTCCGCCACCAACGCGACCGCGGCATCCCCCTCGACCGCATCACCGCCACCCTGGCCGACCTCGCGCACCGCATCCTGGGACGGGGCTGACGGGGCGTGGGGAACGACGAGCGCGGGAAGGCGCACCGGACGGCACGGGAACAGCGCGTGGCGGAGGCTCCGGTGGTCGCACCGCCGGAGCCGTGGCGGCGGGTCCTGTTGGCGGCGGTCGGCGGGCTGGTGGCGGTCGGGTTCGCGTCCGCGCCGGACGACGGCCGGGACTTGGTGATGGTGGTCTCCCACAACGGACTCGGCCTCTACGACGCGGTGTCCGGCGAGTGGTTGGCCCGGGAGTACGAGCCGGACGACGAGCAGCCGGGGGACGACCTCCGCTGTGACGGGATCGGGCCGTTGGAGGGCGTGCGGGTGCCGACCGCCGGGCTGTTCGGGGGAGGCCTGGACCTCGTGGCCCACGGCGGTTGGAGCCTGACGGTCGATCGGTCCGGGGCGGAGGGCGGGCAGGTGGTGCTCTTGGCGGACGGGGCGGGGCGCCGCGGAGCCCAGGGGGCTGCCTGGTGGCGCCTGTTCGGCGACCGGGGCGTGGAGCTGCGGGCGGCCGGGTTCTCGCCCTCGGGGCGCACGCTCGCCGTCGCCACCACGGCGGACCTGACGCTGTGGAGCCGGGCCTGAACGGGGCGGTGTGACGATCCGTCAGGGGCGACCCTGAGGCCCCTCGGCGCGCACACCGCCCTCGTCCTCCGGGGGCAGCCCGCCGACAGGGCCGAGCGCCGCCGCGGCCGGTGTCCCGGTGCCGTACGGACCGCGGGAGCACGGGGACGGTGGGTCAGAAGCCGCCGATGGTGGCCGCGGCGTGGCTGACGGGGACGGTGTGGGTGGTCCAGGCGGGGCGGTCGCCGGTGCGCAGGTGGAGGAGGAAGGAGGTCGGTTCGGGGAGGTAGTGGGGGACTTCGCCGCGTAGGGCGAGGCCGCTCTGGAGGTGGGTGCTGGGGGCGGTGGCGAGGAGGGTGCCGGCGAAGGTGGTGGTGGCGGGGCGGTGGACGTGGCCGGCGAGGACGCGGGCGACGTGGGGGTGGCGGGAGAGGAGGGCGTCCAGGGCGTCGCCGTCGGTCAGTCGCATGGCGTCGAGGAAGGGGATGCCGAGGTCGGCGGGCGGGTGGTGCAGGCAGACGACGGCGGGGAGCCGGGGGCGGCGGGCGAGTTCGGTGTCCAGCCAGGCGGACTGTTCGGGGCCCAGGAGGCCGGCGGGGGAGCCGGGGAGGGAGGAGTCCAGGGCGAGGAGGGTGAAGGAGGGGTGGTCCACCGCGTAGTGCGTCCGGTCCGAGCCGCCGAGGAAGCGGGTGCCGCCGAACTCGGCGAGCAGCGCCTCGGGGTCGTCGTGGTTGCCGGCCAGCAGGTGGAGCGGTAGCGGGTAGCGGTCGACGAGTTCGCGCAGGACGCGGTAGGCCCGCCGGTCGCTGCGGTCGACCAGGTCACCGGTGATGACCACGCAGTCCGGCAGGGGGTCGAGGGTGAGGACGCGGGCCAGGGCCCGGTGCAGGCTCTCGGCGGGGGCCGCGGCGAGGGGGCCGCTGGTGAGGTGCGGGTCGCTGAGGTGGGCGACGGCGGCGGTGAGGGTGGTCGTGGATGTGGTCACCTCCGAAGACTCCGGCGGGAGGAGCGGGCAGGGCAACCGGTCATGCTCAGGGCGGAAGGGGCGGGCGGGTCCGGGCGGGTCCGGGCAGGTCCGGCGGGGGTCGGTTGTGGGGATTTCGTGTCGGAAGTCCGGTGGGCGGACCTAGAGTTGGTGGTCCGGCATTCCGCTCGGTGGTGGGCGGTTCGGGGCGGCGTGGTACGGCGTGGTGCGGTGCGGTTGGGGGTCGGGACGGGGTGCGGCAGCGGATGAAGTCCGGGGCGGAGCGGGGCAACGAGGTCACGGCGAGCGGTTCGGAGGCCGTGGCCGTCGGGGGAGACGCCGAGAACGTGGTGATCGGTGACCACTCGACGTTGATCGTGCACCAGGCCCGCCCGAGGGTGCGGCGGAGCGTGGTGCTGGCAGGGGTGGCCGCGTTGGTGGTGGCCGGGGCCGGGGTGGGGTGGCTGGTGCTCGGGGACGGGAAGCCGGCCGAGGTGCCGATCGGTGCGGCGTGGCCGGCCCGGTTGACGGCGTGTGACCAGACGAGCAGGGCGGCGATGCCCCGAGGCGGGGCGGACATCGGCGCGTTGGACCTGGGGTTCGACAACGATCCGCGGAACTCGGCCGCTTCGCTCGGCGCGGCTTCGTGGAAGGCGGGGCTGCTGACGGTGTCGGTGAGCGCGGTGGACGACCCGGTGACCGTCACCCGGCTGCGCCCCGTGATCCGGAAGGTCGACACGCCCCCGTACGCCTGGACCCTGTCGCACCCCAGCGGTTGCGGCGGGAACAACCCGCCGGTCTTCCCGGAGCTGGACCTGGACACGGGAAAGCTCAAGGTGAAGAAGCCGGACGGCAGTTGGGTGGAGGTCGGGACGGCGGTGGACGGCATCACCGGAACACTGGTGGAGAAGGGCGGGACGCAGCTCGTGTTCCTCAAGGTGCTCTCCTGCGAGGCGAGTTACGAGTGGAGCCTGGAGGTCGGCTACGTGGTCGGCGGGGTCGACCGCACCACCAGCCTGGGGCCGTTCCGCTCTGCGGGGAAGCTCGACGGGGTGCCCGCCTACCAGCTCGGAACGCGGAGCGACGGGCCCGGACGCGTGCTCGTCCCCCTGGACCCGGGCAAGGACAGCGTGGACCCGTGCGCGGTGACCGCATGAGGGGGCGCGCTCGGTGGATCGTGCTGGTGGCCGGGGTGTTGGCGCTGGCGGCGGGCGGACTGCTGCTGGCGCGGCTGCCGGGGAGCGAGGGGCGGTCCGGTGGCCGGTTGCCGGAGGCGTGGACGCTCTGGCCGGTGGCCGCGCTCGGTCCGGAGCTCGCGGGCGGCCGGTTCAGTGCGGACCACCTCGCGGCGGGGCCCGAGGTGGTGGTGGCGGTGGGGCGGGGCGAGGGAGGGAGGCCGGGCGCCTGGTACTCGACGGACGGAGTCACCTGGCGGCCGGGCGATCTGGCGGGCCTGGCCGGTGGTCCCCGCTGGGGCGCCGAGATCAGCGGGCTGGTCCGGTACGGGGGCGGGTTCCTGGCGGCCGGGGTGACCACGGTCGGCGAGATGACCCCGGTGTTCGGTGAGACCATCGCCTGGCGGTCGGCGGACGGACGCAGCTGGACCCGGGTGGACGGCCCGCCCGCCCCCGATGGGTCCGTGGTCGGACACCCGTGGCTGCACATCGACGGGGACCGGGCGGCGGTGGTGGTCTCGGAGAGGGAGATCGCCGTGCTCGGGCCGCAGGACACCACCTGGCAGCGGGTCGAACTCGAGCTCGGCGACTGCCGGTTGAACCGACGCGTGGACCTGGGCGGGACGCCGTCGTTGGCCGGTGCGGACTGCCCGGGTGGTGGCACGGACGAGGGACGGGCGATGGTGCGGCTCGACGGTTCGTCAGGGAGCAGGCCGGTGCTGCGCGTTCCGGCCGGCGAGACCGGGGCCACGGTGGCCGTCGGTGACGGGACTGCCGTCGCACTGGTGCGGCACGTGGTGCCGGAACCCGGGGCCGGCGGGACCGAGGGAACCGGTGGGGTCGGTACGGCAAGCGGTACGGCGAGCGGTACGGCGACGCTTGAGCCGATGGACGGTGGCGGTGGCGACGACGGCGGTGAAGGCGGGGGCGAAGGTGGTGAAGGGGCGGCCGGGGGCCGGACGGAGGTGCGGATCTCGCGCAGCGGCGACGGCGGTGCGCACTGGACGGACGCCGCCCCGCCGCCGTTGCCGGAGGGAGCCGAGACGGGCAGTGGTTCGCCGATGTACGTGCAGTGGACCGGCCACGGCTACGTCGCCACCGGCTGGGCGCAGGACCGATTGGGGAGCGTGCCGTTGGTCTGGGTCTCCGCCGACGGCGTGAAGTGGAGCGTGCAACGGATCGCCCGGTTCGCCGACGAGGGGAGCCTGGGTGCGCCGGTGGCGTTCCGGGGGATGCACCTGGTGCCCGCCGTCTACCCGGGCGGGACGGCGGGTCTGCTGATCTCCGGCGGTCCGCCCCTGCGGGCGGAGGTGACGGGGAGTCGGACGGCCGCGGGCCCGTCGACCGGAGCTCCGGTGGCCGGGACTCCTGCGACCAGGACGCCGACGGCTGGACCGCCGACGATCCAGCGGCCGTCGGTCGGTCCCCCGGAGACCGGGAGCCCGGCGCCGGACAGCACGGGGCCGAGCCTCACCCAGCGGATGGCCGGCACCTGGGGAGGGACGGTGGCCGGCGGGTCCTCGGCCACCGGCGGGACGGTCCGGTTGGGGATGCGGGCGGTGGAGACGGCGAGCGGGCCGCGCCTGTTGGTCGGCAAGCTGACCATGGACAACTGCTCGGCCGACGTCGTGCAGCAGCAGCGCCCGGCAGACGGGACGGTCCCGCTCACCGTCGAGAACGCGAAGGCGGAGGTGGCCGGGACGGTCTTCGGCTCGGCGTCCTGCCCGAGCCGGATCGAGCTGCGCCTCACCGCCGACGGCCGGCTCTCCTGGGTGGACGACCTCACCCGGCAGGGCGTGCTGGAGTCGATGCCGCCCGACTGACCGTCAGCCTGCCGTTCACCCAGCGGGTCAGGTGGGACGGGCCCTGCTCGTCACCGGGATCGGCGTTGCCGCAGCCTGCGGTGTTACGCCGGTATCCGGGTGCCCATGGCCTGGATGAACCAGTCGAACGCCGGCGCCCGACTCTCCGGCGCCGACCAGCCGTTGATGACTGCGAGCAGCTGGAGGTACCGCTCCCTGCGCGGGTCGTTGGCGGTCTCCAGCCGGGTCAACAACCGGCGCCGAAGGTCGACGTCGTCGGGGCGGCCCAAGGCGTCCGCGCACTGGGCCATGACCGCCGCGACGATCCGGTCGGCCTGGGGCGATGCCGGGTCGATGCCGGCCGCCAGGGCCGGACCGACCTGGTCGAGGACCGCGGCGGTGGGGTCGCGGCGCAGGTGTGCGGCGCCGCCCCGGGCGCGATCGGCCACGTAGTGCTCGGCCGTCCGCCGCGTGCAGGCGCGGAAGTCCGGGTCCTGGGACAGCTCGGCGGGCTCGATCCACGCCTCGACCTGCTCGGCCTCGGGGTTGTCGGGAAGTCCGGGAGTCATCGAGCGCGTGATCCCCGCGAATTCGGGGGTGGCGTCCAGGAGGCCGCCGAAGGCGGTGTCGAGGAAGTCGTCGATCAGCCGTCGGCGTTCGTCCTCGGAGAGCTTGGCCAGCTTGTGCATGAGATCCATCTCCTCGGGGGTGGACCCGCGCTCGGCCACCGCCGTGAGCACCGCGCGCCGCAGGCGCAGCGTCCGGATCTGCACCGCCAGTGCTTCGGCGTGCGCCGCGGCGACTTCGGGAAGGGAGACCTCGCGGTCCACGACCTTCCGCACCGTGGGGAGGTCCAGTCCCAGGTCGCGCAGCGTCCGCACGAGGTCCAGACGTGCGACGGCGTCGATGTCGTACAGGCGGTAGCCGGCCGGGCTACGGTCGGTCGGCGGCACGATCCCGCAGTCGGAGTAGAACCGGATGGCCTTGACCGTCAGACCCGTCCGCCGGGCCAGGTCACCGATCGAGTAGAGCGCGCCGTCCATGCCCTTGCCCTCGCACCTCCCCCTACCGGAGACTCAAGCCCGTCCGCCTGCCGACGGCGAACCGTCCCTCGTCCACAAGTACCTGACCGTTCCTCCCGGCCGGGCCGACGTCAGGGCCTGCGGGTGCCGGCGGTCTCGGCGCGGCCCGCCCGGGCGACCGGGAGCAGCAGCAGTCCGCACGCGGCCACCAGCAGCCACCCGGGCCGGGCGGCCGACGCCAGGTCGGCCGGGGCGGCGCCCGTGACCAGTACGCCCGCCAGTGCGATGCCCAGCGCGGAGCCGAACTGCCGTGCGGTGGAGGTGATCGCGCCCGCCACGCCGGCGCGGGCCGGGGGCAGGCCGCTCACGGCCGTGTTGGTGATCGGGGCGTTGGCGAAGCCGAAGCCGATCCCGACGAGCAGGTAGCCGAGCAGCAGCACCGGCAGGGGCGGGCTGCCGCCTCCGTCCAGGGAGAAGAGTCCGAACAGGCAGCCGCCGCCCGCCGTCAGGAAGCCACCGGCCAGCAGGAGCGGCCGGCGCGGGCCGACCCGCGCCGTGAGGCGGCCGGACCAGGGGGCGCAGACGGTCGCGCCGAGGGCCATCGGCAGGGTGGCCGTCCCGGCGGCCAGGGCGGTCCAGCCCCGGGCCTGCTGGAGGTAGAGCGTGGAGAGCAGCAGGGTCAGGCCGAGCGCGACGAAGACCGCCACCGCACCGAGCACCGCACCGGTGAAGGCCGGGCGGCGGAACAGCCGCAGGTCCATCAGCGGCTCCGCACGCCGGCGTTCCACCAGGACGAAGGCGACGGTCGCGGCCGCGGCCACCGCGTAGGCGGCCAGTGCGGCGGGGGAGGCCCAGCCGATCCGCGGGCCCTCGATCAGCACCCCGACCGACACCCCGACCAGCACGGCCAGCAGCATCTGCCCGGGCAGGTCGGGCCGCCGGGCCTGCGGTGCGCGCGACTCCGGTACGTAACGGACCGTCAGGACCAGGGCCACCAGCACCACCGGGACGTTGACCCAGAACAGCGAGCGCCACCCGAGGCCGTCCACCAGCGCGCCGCCGGTCACCGGCCCGACCGCCATGCTCAGACCGAAGACCGCCGCCCAGATCCCGATCGCCCGGGCCCGTTCCCTGGGGTCGGGCATCGCGTTGACCACGATGGCCAGCGCCACCGGGCTGAGCATCGAGGCCCCGATCCCCTGCACGGTGCGGGCCGCCACCAGCCAGCCGAGGGAGGGCGCGAGCGCGCAGAACAGCGAGGCGGCGCCGAACACCACCAGCCCGAGGCGGAAGACCCGGCGCCGGCCGAAGCGGTCGGCCAGGGCGCCGGAGGTGATCAGGAGCGCGGTGAGCACCACGGTGTAGGCGTCGACGGTCCACGCCAGGGCGTGCACCGAGACGTCCAGGCCGGTGCCGATGGCGGGCAGGCCGATGTTGACGATGGTGGTGTCCAGGCCGACCAGGAACAGGCTGAGGCAGCAGACCGCCAGCACCGTCCAGCGGCGGCGGGCGTCGAGCTCGGGCGGTGGCGGCGGTGCGGACGAGGTAGCGGCGGGGGCACTGGTCGTCATGGTGGCCTCTCACGGTGTGTCAGGACGTTGCCGGCGCCCAGCCTGGGGCCGCGGGCCCCGTCGTGCCCAGGTGCTTTGCCGATCCTGCAAGGATGACCCCGTGGACGCGGAACTCGAAGAGGTACTGGACGCCATCGGCCCCCGGCTGCGCACCCTGCGCCGCGACCGGGGCCTCACCCTGGAGGCGCTCGCCGAGAGCACCGGCATCTCGGTCAGCACCCTCTCCCGCCTGGAGTCCGGCAAGCGGCGCCCCTCCCTCGAACTCCTCATCCCGCTGGCCCGGGCCCACCGGGTGGCCCTGGACCAGCTGGTCGCCGCCCCCGCCAGCGGCGATCCGCGGGTCCACCTCCAGCCGGTTCACCGCCACGACGGCAGCGTGGTCGTCCCGCTCACCCAGTACCCGGGCCGGGTGCGGGTGTTCAAGCAGGTGCTGGCCCCGCGCGAGCCCAAGCTGGTCACCCACGGCGGCTACGAGTGGCTCTACGTCCTGGCCGGCACCGTCCGCCTCATCCTGGGCGAGGCCGAACTGACGCTCCGTCCGGGCGAGGCGGCCGAGTTCGACACCAGTGAGCCGCACTGGTTCGGCCCGGCCGACGACCACCCCGTCGAGGTCCTCCACCTCTTCGGCCCCCAGGGCGACCAGGCCGTGCTGCGCACCTGACCGGCCCGGCCGCGAGCCGCCGCGCTCACTCCGTCCAGGCGGCGGTGGCGGCGGCCCGCTCCCGCCACTGCCGCGAGGCGGGGCCGCCGGGGGCCCAGCGTTCGCAGAAGCGTTCCAGCTCGGCGCAGCGCGTGAGCATGACGGCGCGCCGCTCCGCCCAGGCCGGGACCGGTCCGTCGTAGGCGGCGAAGAAGTGCCGGAGGGCGGAGCGGTGTCCGGGATGGTGCATCCGCACGACCCACTCGCACCAGGCCAGGTCCTCGACGGGCGCGCCCGGGTGGGCGAACTCCCAGTCGAGGACGGCGGTGACCTGACGGGTCGCCGGGTCCAGCAGGACGTTGTTGGGCCCGAAGTCGCCGTGCACCAGTACCTGGCCGGGGCCGAGGGCGGGAGTGGCGGGCCGCAGCCGGTGGATCCGTCCCAGCAGGGTGCCGCAGGCGGCCAGTACTTCGGCGGCGTGGCCCTCGTCCAGCAGGTCCTGGCCGGGGCGGCCGGGGAGCAGGGCGAGGGTGAGGGAGCCCTCGTCCGCCGCGAGGACGGGCGGGACGGGCAGCTCCCCGGCCAGGCAGGCCAGCAGCTCGCGTTCCCGGGCCAGCCGTGGCCCGGCGTCCGGCCCCTCGTAGGTCTTGCGGACGTGCGAGCCGTCGCCGACGGTGTGGTTGGTGTAGCCGTGTCTCATCCGTTGCACCGGCCGATGATGGGGCGTCAGCCACCGCTGGTGCCAGCGAGTTCCGGTCCCGGAGCCGCCCCGGGAGTCAATTATCGTCAGAATGACGTTAATGGGGTAGGCTCCCGTCACCGACGACCGAGGGGGCCGGACATGGACGTGCGCATGATCCTTGACCGCGACAGCGTGCACGCGGGTGACGACGTGTCATCGCACGAGCTGGACCACCGGGTGCCGGGTGGCCGGACCCTTCGCGAGTTCGCCGGGCGGCTCCCGCAGCCAGGGTTCGTCCCGACCCGCGACACCTGGGCGGTGTACCAGGTACTCGGCGCCGAGCATCCGTTCGAGGGGTTTCCGCCCCGCAGCGATGCGATATCGACCGTGCCCCTCGCGGTCATCGCCCGGAACTCGGGTGCGCTGCGCTACCACCTGGACCCGGAGACCCCGCTGTCGGCCCTGGCCGGCGAGGGCGGCCGGGTGTCGGTCTTCTGCCGCTCGTGCCGGAACCGGGGGTCTACCTCGACCGGCCGGTGAGCAGGGAAGGCCTGGACGGGATCCTGCGCGACCTGCTCAGCTGGGAGGAGGACGGCCGTGTGGACGTCTTCTCGGTGGCCTACCACGCGGCCTTGACCCTGCGTGAACAGGGCCGTTACCAGGTGGCGTTCAGGCTGGAGGGCCTCACCGCGGCGGCGCTCCGGGGCGGCAGCCAGGAGTGGACGGTGTTCGCGGAGCACCTGGACGCGCTGCGCAGCCGGGAGGCGGGGCCGGCCCTGTCGGTGCTCCTCGCCGAGCTCACCGTCCTGGCCGCGCGCACCACCCCGCCTGGCCCGCCGTCCTCCTGAGGGCCGCCCCGGTCGGGCTCGGGTGTGCCCGACCGGCCAGCAGCCGGCCCCGCCGTGGCTCTTGGCCTTCGGGGCGCGCTGCCCGGCGGTCCGGGAGGTGGGGGCCTGCCCTACGCTGCACACCGTGATCACGAATCCTGCCCCCACCTGCTCGTGCTGCGGTACCCCGGTGCCCGACCAGGAGCAGATCGATGTCCGCTTCGGGCTGCCCGACGCCGCGCTGGAGGTCCCGGAGGAGGCCCGGCACAAGGCCGGGGTCGCCGCCCTGCTGCGGGTCGACGGCGTGGGGAGCTTCATCCGCTGCCTGCTGCCGGTCCGGCTCACCGGCGGGACCGAGCTGGTGGTCGGCACCTGGCTGCGGATCGGTGACGAGGACCTGGACCACGCCCGCCGGAGCTGGGGAAGGCCGGCCTACCGGGAACTCGCCCTCCGGGGCACCATGGCCAACGCGATCGAGCCCTGGGGCGCGGACCTCCACGGAGCCCCGGCCACCGTCGTGGTGCGCGACCCCGGCGAGATCCCGTACGTCGACGCCAGCGACGACGCGGTGCTGCACCGCGTCCTCACCACCACCTGGGACCGCGACGACGTCCTCTCCCGGGTGGGCGATCCCCTGCCGGTGCCCGTCCGCACCCCGTTGAACGAGCGCTGGTCCGTCGAACGCACCGGTGGTCTCTCCGCCGCTGTCGTGGACAACACGCACCGCTTCACCGGACCCGGCCGCACCGTGCACGCCGACGTGTTCGCCGACCGGCTGCGCCGCGGCCCCGAGGAGTTCCTCGCCGCGTTGCTGAACGGCGCACCCGCCGTACCGCCGGAGCAGCGGATCACCGAGGACGTCCCGGACGGGATCCGGCACGCCTTCTGGACCGCCGCCACGCACAACGGCCGTACCCAGTACGAGCTGTACGGCTTCACGGTGCACCGCAGCGGCACCGCGGTCGGGGTCGTCTGCCTGTGGGACGAGCCGGACGACCTCGCCTGGGCGCAGCACGTCTGGCGGTCGGTCCGCAGCGAGGACTCGGCGACCCGTTAGCGGTTCGGCTCCGCCGGAGCTGTCCGGCCGATCATGTGACTGCCTCGGTTCTGGAGGTGTGATCATGGGCCGATGGAGCACTCCAACCCGTTCAACGTCCTTTCCCTTCGCCATGTCCCCGCAGATCCGGGGTCATGGCGGCCGTCGGCGCGGATCCGTTTGATGATCGACGGGATGGACGTAGTGGAGACGATCCACCCCGACAGCGATTCGAGCCTCTTTCACGAGATGCTGATCGGCCCGCCCGAGACGTGGCCGCTGAGGGCGGGCGGTGAACCGCGGCGGGTCGAGCTGTCGAACAACTACTGCGATACCGGCTGCTGCGGGGGCGTCTTCGTGACCATGGAGCGGTGTGGTGGTCTGGTGGTGTGGACGTGGGAGAACACCGACGACATCCGGGTGCGGTTGCCGGCGGACTCCCACTTCGACGCAGAACTGTACGACGCCGAGCTGGACCGCTTCGCCGCCGACCACAGTTGGGAGGAACCGGTCGACACCGCCGCACGCCTCCTTGCCCGGGAGTTGGCCGTCTCCGACTGGTACCGGCGTTGGAACTGCCCGCCCCCGCCCTCGGGCCTCGGTGTTTCTGTCGGCGGCCGTGGCGAGAAGGCCCACATCACGATGCGCTTCCGCGTCGAGGACTCGTCCCCCACGACGGCGTGGCGCCACTACACCATGGCCGTCACCGGGAACGAACCCGTCGAGGACCAGGTCCGCCGGTTCGCCGAACGTATCGCCGGCTCCGACCCGCGTACGTCCGCACAGCCCGGCGCATGATGGGCCGGACAGCTCCTGGCGGTTCGGCTCCGCCGTCGCCGAGGCCCGAGTCGCGTCAGGCGTCGGAGGCGGCGGCCTGACCAGCGGCCGCGGTCTCCGCAGCAGCTTCCGCCGCGGCCTGGGCCTCGGCGATGGCCTCGGCGCGCAGCTGCTCCTCGGAGGAGCCGACGCGCCAGTAGCCGGTGAACTCAACCGACTTGCGGTCGAAGCCGCGTTCGCCGACCAGGTGGCGGCGGATCGAGCGGACGGCGGCAGCCTCGCCGGCCACCCAGGCGTAGGGGGTGCCCGCCGGGAGTTCGGCGGTGCGGAGGGTGTCCAGGGCCGTGCCGGGGCGGGCGCCGTTGCGGACCAGCCAGTGGATCTCGGCCTCGGCGGTGGTGGTGAGGTCCAGGCGGTCGTCCTCGGTGGGGACTTCGAGGTAGGCGAGGGCCCGGGTCCCGGCGGGGAGCCACTCCAGGATGGCGGCCGCGGCGGGGAGGGCCGTCTCATCGGCGGTGAGCAGGATCCAGTCGGCCCCGGCCGGGGGGCGGAAGCCGACGCTGGTGTTGTCCTCGACGGCCGGGCCGAGCAGCAGCGCCCGGTCGCCGGCGGTGGCCCGGCCGGCCCAGGCGGAGGCCGGGCCGGTGTCGCCGTGCAGGACGAAGTCCACGTCGACTTCCGGGAGTTCGGGACGGGCGGCGCGCACGGTGTAGGAGCGCATCACCGCCCGCTCCTGCTCAGGCAGCGCCCGCCAGGCCCGGAACCAGCCCTCGCCCTCCTCGACCGGGACCACCGGCTCCGGCTGACCCGGGTGCGGCAGGAAGAGCGAGAAGCTCTGGTCCCGCCCGCCGGAGGCGAAGCCGGCCAGTGCCGGGCCGCCGAAGGTGATCCGGAGCAGCGAGCTGCTCAGCCGGGTGGTGCGGACGACCTCGGCGGGGAAGAAGGCGAAGGGCTGGTCGGACATCGTGGTGTACCTCCGGAAGGTGCGAGCGGGCGTCAGGAGAGCTTCTTGGCGCTCTCGATGGCCTTGGCCAGGTCCTCCAGCAGCGGGGCGGCGCCCGCGTAGGAGAAGCGCGGGACGGCGTCCCACGGGGTGACCTGGTTGGCCTTGACCGCCGGCAGCTGGGCCCAGCCGGGCTTGGACGCGAGGTCCTTGGGCTGGAGGGCGGTGGAGCGCTTGTCGAGCAGCAGCAGGTCGGCGGGGTACTTGCCGGCGTTCTCCCAGCTGAGCGACTCGAAGTAGCCGCCCTGGTCCAGCTTGTCCGGGACGACGATGTCCACGCCCAGCTCCTTGAAGTACATGAGGTCCGTGCTCATGCTCGGAGCGGAGGCGTAGAAGATGTCGGCGGCACCCGAACAGGCCAGTACCTTCAGGCCGTTGGCGGCCTTGGCGGCCTGCCGCAGCTTCTCGGCGGCGGCCTCGAAGCGGGCCTTGGCGTCGGTGACCTCCTTGGCCTTCAGGTCGGCGCCGAGCGAGGCGGCCAGCTCCGCGTAGCGGCGGATCGGCTCGGGCAGCGGCACCCGGCCGGTGGTGATGGCGACCTGCGGGGCGAGCGGCAGGATCTTGTCCTTGCTCTCCTCGGGGACGTACCAGAGCTGGTCGGCGTCGTACATGTGGGTGACCAGCAGGTCGGGGCGCAGGGCCGCGTACTTCTCGATGCTGAACTCGCCCCAGGCGTTGCCGATGATCTCGATCTTGCCGAGGTCGAGGTTGCCGGCCTGGGGGTCGGGCTTGCCGTCGGCGCCCTTGGTCTCGCCGAAGACGCCGACGATCTGGTCGCGGAGGCCGAAGTCGTGCAGGGCGGCGGCGGTGCCGGTGAAGGCGACGATCCGCCGGGGGACGGCCTTGGCGGTGACCTCCTTCTTGCGGTCGTCGGTGAACGACCACGGACCGGAGGCGGCGCCCGAACCGGAGCCCGCGGAGGCGGAGGAGTCCTTGGAGCCGGAGCTGCCGCAGGCGGCGAGCACCGCGCCGAGGCCGACGGCGCCGGAGGCGGCGAGCAGGCCGCGGCGGGTGAGGTGGGCGGGACCGGCGTTCGTCATGGCGGTGACTTCTCTCGTGCGGGGACGTGCGGGGGTGCGGTGGGGAGACGGAACGGGAGGCGGAAGGGGAGGCGGAGGGGACCGCTGCGGAGGGCACGCCCGCATTCGGGGGCATGCGGGCGTGCCGCAGCGGGCGGGCGGGGGCGGCCAGGAGGCCACGGAGCCCGCCCGTCGATCGTTAGGTTAGCCTAACCATTGTTACTGTCCATCAGGGCGGGGTACCCCCTGAACTGCACCGGAGTCCGCTCGTGTCCTTGACCAAGTCGCCACCGCAGGCCGCGGCAGGCGCCCCACGGCCGCCGGGGCGTCAGGCCCGGCGCGCCGCCGGGCTGTTCGCCGCCCTGCTCCTGCTGCTCCTCGTCCTGGTCCTGAGCCTGGCGGTCGGGGCGAAGCAGCTGGGCCCCGGCGAGGTGTGGCGGGGGCTCACCGAGCAGGGCTCGCCCGCCTGGACGGTGGTGCACGAGATGCGCCTGCCGCGCACCCTGCTCGGCCTGCTGGTCGGCTGCGCGCTCGGCCTGGCCGGCGGAGTGATGCAGGCCCTGACCCGCAACCCGCTGGCCGACCCCGGTCTGCTCGGCATCAACGCCGGCGCCTCGGCCGCCGTCGCCTCCGCCGTCACCTTCTTCGGCGTCAGCTCCTTCGGCGGGTACGTCTGGTTCGCGCTCGGCGGCGCCGCCGTGGTCTCGGCGGCCGTCTACGCCGTCGGCGGCGGCCGCACCGCCACACCCGCCCGGCTGGCCCTGGCCGGCTCCGCGCTGAACGCCGCCCTCTACTCCTACGTGATGGCCGTGATGCTGCTGAACGCGGCCTCGCTCCAGCAGATGCGGTTCTGGACCGTCGGCTCGCTGGCCTCCGCGCAGACCGACACCGTCCTCAAGGTGCTGCCCTTCGTGGCCGTCGGCGTGCTGCTCGCGCTCGCGCTGGCCCAGCCGCTCAACGCGCTGGCGCTGGGCGAGGACTCGGCCCTCGCGCTCGGCGCCCGGCCCGGCCGGGTGCGGGCCGGCGCGGTCCTCGCCGTCGGACTGCTCTGCGGCGCGGCCACCGCCGCCTGCGGCCCGATCGTCTTCGTCGGCCTGCTGGTGCCGCACCTGGTGCGCGCGGTCACCGGCCCGGACCTGCGCTGGCTGCTGCCGTACTGCGCCGTGCTGGCCCCGGTGCTGCTGCTCGGCTCGGACGTGCTCGGCCGGGTGCTGGGCCGCCCCGGCGAGCTCCAGGTCGGGATCGTCACGGCGGTGCTCGGCGGGCCGCTCTTCCTCCACTTCGTCAGGCGGCCGAAGGCGGTGCGGGCATGAGCGCCCCTCAGGTGAGCACCTCCCGCGGTGCCGCTCGGTCCCTCACCCTGCGGACCGGCGGGCTCTCCGTCCGCCTGCGCCCGCGCGTGCTCGTGGCGCTCGCCCTGGTGCTGGCCGTGCTCCTGGTGCTCGCCGTGCTGGCGATCGGCACCGGCGACTACCCGATCGCCCCCGCCGAGGTGGTCCGCACCCTGCTGGGCGACGGCACCCCCGCCCAGGACTTCATCGTCCACGAGCTGCGGCTGCCCAGGGTGGCGACCGCGCTGCTGGTGGGCGCGGGGCTGGCGCTCTCGGGCGCGCTCTTCCAGTCCCTGGTGCGCAACCCGCTCGGCAGCCCCGACATGCTCGGCTTCACCCAAGGCGCCTCCACCGGCGCCCTGGTGGCGATCGTGCTGCTCGGCGGCGGCACCTTCGCGCTCTCGGTCGGGGCGGTGGCCGGCGGTCTGCTCACCGGCCTGCTGATCTACCTGCTCGCCTGGCGCGGTGGCGTCCACGGCACCCGGCTGGTGCTGATCGGCATCGGCGTGATGTCGATCCTCACCGGGGTCAACGGCTACCTGCTCACCCGGGCCGAACTGGTCGACGCCTCCCGGGCGATGCTCTGGCTGACCGGCAGCCTGGACGGCCGCGGCTGGGACCAGGCCGGCCCGCTCGCCCTGGTGCTCGCCGTGCTGCTGCCGGCCGTGCTGCTCGGCGCCGGGCGGGCGCTGCGGCTGCTGGAGATGGGCGACGAGGCCGCGTCCGCGCTGGGCGTGCGGGTGCAGGGCGTACGGCTGCTGCTGATCGCCGCCGCCGTCGTGGTCGCCGCCTTCGCGGCCGCGGCCGCCGGGCCGGTCTCCTTCGTCGCACTGACCGCCCCTCAGCTGGCCCGCCGCCTCTCCCGCGCCCCCGGACCGAACCTCACCGGCGCGATGGCCGTCGGCGCGGCCCT
>NZ_JBSGEL010000072.1:0-38031 GCF_053602875.1 Kitasatospora sp. NPDC004289
AATATTTCTGGTTCTATTCTTTTACATCGGTGTCATAAACAACACCCCCGGGGGCGGCCCCCCCCCCCCCCGGCCCCCCCCGCTTCTCGTCCCCGGAGGTTCCCCGTGCGCTACGCCACCATCGCCCGCGAACTGCTCCCGCTTCTGGTCAGCGCGCTCGCCGTGCCGGAGCTCCGCCCGGCCCGCACCGCCGAGGCGGACCAGCGGCGCACCCCGACCGAGGAGCGCCTGGTCGCCGCCGCCAGCCCGCTCCGGAACGGGCCCCGCTACCGGCCCCGTCGGCTGCTCCGCGTCACCGGCGCCCCGGCCGCCATCCTCGCCGCCGCCTGACCAGCACATCTCTCCTGCGACGCTGCCCGCCGCCTCCGCCCCCGGTCCGGGTGCGGAGACGGCGGGGGGACGGCAGGAACGCCGCCCACCACATGCCGAAGGCTCCGGGATTGCCCTCCCGGAGCCTTCGATTTCGTCGCCTAGTTGGAGGCAACGCCTTGCTGAACAACATCATCGCACGACCGACCCGCGCCGACGGTGACAGCGACCCGAACATGGACGAGGCCCTGCGCCGCGCCCGTCAGGGCGGGGGCAAGAAGTGAGCACCCTCGACCTCGTGGTCTGCCGCAGCTTCATCGGTGGGGGCAAGCCCGTCACGCCGCCGCCCGCCAAGCCGAGCGGAGGCCGGCGATGACGACCACGACCTTCGGCACCGGCACCGCGGCCGGCCTCACCACCCAGGCCCCGATCCTGCCCGCTCCGCGCCCGGGCCTCTACCTGGCCGCCCGGCCCGGCGGGATCACCGCCCACCTGACCGCGGACCGCGACACCGTGCAGACCGTGCGGGCCCTGGCCCTCACCGTCCTGGTCGCCCACGGCGTCGACCTGGACACCGCCGAGTCCGCGCGGCTGGTGCTGTCCGAGTTGATCGGCAACGCCGTCCGGGCCTGCGGCGACCACGTCCCGCTGGTGGTGGAGGTCCACCGCGACGGCACGGACGCGGTCGTCACCGTCCACGACCCGCTGCCCGCCGCGGTCCCGCGCCGCACCGGCACCGACCCCGCCAGCGACCAGGCGGAGTCCGGCCGCGGCCTGGTCCTGCTCGACGTCCTCGCCCCCGGCTGGACCGTCCAGCCCTCCGCGATCGGCAAGCAGATCAGCTGCCGCATCACGGCCGGCTGACCCACCCCCACCCCGCGCCCGCCGCGCACCCGCACCCCACCGGTGCGGGTGCGCGGCGGGCGCTCCCACGACGCTCCCGGCCGGAGGCCACCTGATGAAGTACCGCACCCGCACCTCCTCCCCCGCCCGCCGCGCCCACTACGAGGTCACCAGCCACCGCCGCTGGGTCGCCCGCCAGATCGGCCCGCGCGCCGTCGGCGGCTACTACCGCAGCTACCACTCCGGCGTCGTCTACGAGGTCCTGGCCGTCGACCCCGGCCCGCGCCCGCAGTGGCCGACCTGGAAGATCACCGTTCGCACGCTCGGCGAGAGCACCTCCCGCTGGCACTGCACCGGCTGGGACGAGCGCGACCAGGTCGTCGCCGCCCCCGGCGAGGACGCCCTCACCTACTGGGCCGACCACACCCTCACCCACTCCACCGCCGAGGACGGCGCGCACCTCGAGCAGCGCCACCTCCTGGACGAGGCCGCCCACCCCGACACCGTCGCCGCCCTCCACCAGCTCGCCCGCACCGCCCGGCACCCCCAGACCGCCTGAGCCAGCACACCGACCACACACAGAAGAAGGAGAGACGTCATGGACTTCAGCCGCGCGGTGTGCCGCGAAGAGGACCCCGAGCTGTTCTTCCCCATCGGCAACACCGGCCCCGCCCTGCTCCAGATCGAAGAGGCCAAGGCCGTCTGCCGCCGCTGCCCCCTGCTCACCGAATGCGGCGACTGGGCGATGGACACCGACCAGGACCACGGCGTCTGGGGCGGCCTCAGCGAGGACGAGAGGCGCACGATCAAGCGCCGCGCCGCCCGCAACCGCGCCCGCACCGCTTGAGCACCCCGATCACCACGAGCAGGAAGGAGGCGGCGATGACCGTCACCACCATCACCCCCGAGCCCAACCAGCCGGCCCCCGCGCCCGGCACGGACTCCGTCTACATTCCCGAGCAGGCCCCCACGGAGCAGCGCATCGTGCTGGCGACGTGGGAGCGCTGGCTCGCCGGTGCCGGTGCGGCGCTGGCGATCGGGGTCTCCACCATCGGCCTGGTCGCCTCCTACCAGGCGGTCGAGGCGAAGGCCGCGGCGCCGGTGGAGCAGGGCGGGTGGGGCTGGGAGAACCCGTGGATGCTCCCCGTCGCGGTCGACCTGGCGATCCTGGCGTTCGGCATCGTCAACCTGCTGCTGATCCGCGCCGAGCGGGAGGCGGCCTGGGTGAAGTGGGTGCCGCGCGCGCTCACCGGCCTGACGATCTGGCTGAACTGGCAGGCCGGCGCGTCCGGCACCGCCGCCGCCGGGCACGCCGGCCTCGCGGCGCTCTGGGTCGTGTTCTCGGAGATCGCCGCCCACCTGTACGCCGGGCACATCGGGCGCCTGCGCGGCCGGGTCCGGATGGACGGCATCCGCCCCTCCCGCTGGCTGCTCTCCCCGATCGCCACCGCGCAGATCGCCCGGCAGATGAAGCTCTGGGAGATCACCTCCTACACCCAGGCGCTGGAGCTGGAGAAGAGCCGCCAGGTGTACGCCGAGCTGCTCACCCAGCGTCACGGCAAGAAGTGGAAGAAGGCGGCTACACGGCCGGAGCTGATGCCCATCACGCTCGCCAAGTACGGGGTCACGGTCGAGGACGCTCTCGCGGAGCCGGACCGGCGTGCCGAGAAGGACGCCCTACGGGTCCACGAGGCCGAGGTACGGACGCGGGCGCTGGCCCTACGGATGGCCGAGGAGGAGGCTGCGGAAGCCCTCGCCGCGGTCGAGCGCGAGGCGGCGATCGAGTCGGCCAAGTCCCGCGCCGAGGCGGAGCGGCTGCTCGCCGAGGCGGAGCGGACCCGGGCCGAGCAGGAGGCGCGCACCGCCGCCGACGCGGTGGTACGACGCCACGAGCTGCAGGTACAGATCCAGCAGGCGAAGGCCGACGCCGAGGCCGAGCGCCTGCGCGCCGACGCCGAAGCCGAGGCCGCGCGGGCCGCCGCCCAGGCGCAGGCGCAGGCCGCCGAGATCCGCTCCCGCACCGAAGAGGCGCAGCTCAGGGCGCGGATCGAGAGGGAGAAGCTGGAGCGGGAGGCGGCCGAAGCGGCCCGCCTGGCCAAAGCGGAGGACGAGCGCCGGCAGGAGCAGGAGCAGGCCGAGCAGCGTCGCCGTCAGGCTCTGGCCGCCACCGAGCAGGCCCGCCTGGCCGCGGCTAAGGCGGAGGCCGAGCAGGCCGCCGCCGAGGCGAGTCGTAAGAGGGCCGTAGCCGAGCGGGAGGCGGCCGTAGCCCTGGAGGCAGCGTCCGTAAGGCGGGCCCAGGCGGTCGTGACCGAGGCCGAGGCCGAGCGGCGCGCGGCCGACGAGAAGCGGCGCGCGGCCGCCGCGGAGGCCGAGGCGGCCGAGCTCGCGCGGGAGATGGCCGTAGCCCTGGAGGCGGCCGCCGTAGCCCACGAGTCCGCCACTCGTAGCCCGGCCGAGCGCCAGGCCCTGGTCGTCGCCGACCTGATCGAGAAGTTCGGCGAGGAGAAGGTCACGCTCAGCTACATCGAGGAGGCCCTCGGTGTCACCGGCGGCACCCGCCAGGACCGCCGTAACCGGGCCCGCGAGATCGTCGCCGAGCGCCGTAACCGCGCGGCCGGCGGCCGTGAGGACCTCGAAGCCGCCGCGTAACGCCGCCCCGCACCACCGAGTGCGTTCGGCTACTCCCCTGCACCCCGGGCCCGTCCGCAGTCAGCGGGCGGGTCCGGGGTGCTCGGAAGGCGCCGACCCGACGCCCCAACCACCCCGCACCGACCCCTTCCCCGCCCGCGAAAGCGCAGATCAGAGGGACTCCATGGACATCAACAACCTCTTCACGGACGCTGGGATGCGCGCCTTCACGGACGCCCAGCGCGACCAGCACATGAGCGACGCCAGCCAGTACGGGCAGCTCGCCGACATCATCAGCCGCCGCCTGGAGCAGACCGAGATCGACGGCGACCGGGCCTTCTCGGCCCGGATCCGGGCCTGGAAGGTCGGCCGGAAGATCCGCTCGATGGAGAAGCACTCGCGCAAGGCCGCGGCCAGCGCCGAGGCCCTGTACGCCTCCTACGTCAACCAGGTCCTGGAGCTCCCGGCCCGCCGGGAGCTCGCGCAGGCCCGCAAGGACGAGAAGAAGGCGGCCAAGAAGGGGCCGGCCGCGCTGGCCGCGACGTCCCTGAACAACACCATCGCGCACTTCGCCAGCAACCTGGCGGGCGGCCAGGCGGGCCAGGGCGGGGAGTACCTGGACGCCAACGTCCACCAGTTCCCGATGGCCGCCGGAGCCGAGACGCAGCGCGGCCCGCGCACCGTCAACGACTTCTTCCCGCGGCAGGAGGGACGGGGATGAGCATGGCCCGGCGCGCGGCCAACCGCGCCAAGCACTGGGCCGCCCGGCAGGCCGCCGCCACCTCCAAGCAGGAGGAGGCGGCGGTCATGTACGACGCCTGCCGGATGGTCGCCTCCACCGCCGAGATGGCCGGCCGCCCCGAGGTCTGGGGCGAGCTCGCGAAGGTTCTGGCGAAGTTCTACGCCGACTACACGCGGTGAAGTTCATCTTCCTCATCATCACCGCGCGGCTAGCCCGATGAGGACCCCAAGGCGGGCGCAGGTGCGCGCAGGTGCGCGCGCGAGGTTCCCGTATTCCTCACGCTCTGTCAACTTCAAGGAGGAGCCGTGGCCGACGACAACGTCCGTCTGTTCCCGGTGATGACCCCTGCCGGGCCCCCGGCCGACCCGCCCGACAACCCCCCGGCACAGGTGCCGCAGACCCCTCCGGCGACCCCGCTGGCAGACCCGTCCGAGGGCGCTTCGGCACCCTCGGACGGCGGCGCTCTGGAGGGGCTGCTGCCCGTCCCGGCGGCCCGACGGTCCCCGCTGGAGACGATCGCCGCGCTGGAGAGCCCGGCGCCTGTCGTGACGATCCGGCCGCTGCCCGAACCCGGGGCGGTGCCGGACACGTTCCGCTCGCAGAGCCACCTCGCCGAGCACGCCCAGGCCCCGACGCCGGGGCTCGGCACGCTGTCCTTCGCTGCAGCCCTGGCTGTCGTCGTCGCCGCGATGCGCGGTGTCCACGGCGCCCTCACCGGACGGCCCGGGGGCCGGGAGCGGGCCGACGGGGACGAGTCGGGACGGCGGCGCCCGCTCCAGTCGGCGGGCGAGTGGGGCCGGCGGATGCTCGGCCCAGGCCGGGCCCCTGGCGGCCCCGGACCCGGGCCCCGCAGCGGCGGTGCGGGCGGTGGCCCGGGTCCGGGTTCCCGCAGCGGCGGCGGTGCGGCCGGCGGCCGGGGCGGCGGTGGTTGGAGCGGTGGCGGATCGCCCGGCGGGCCGGGCCCGCGCCGGGGCCCCGGCACGCTCGGCACCCTCGGTGCGGACGCCCCGCCCCGCCGCCGCAACAGCGAGACGCCCGGCCCGGCCGGGCGCGACCGCCGGGGCGGGGGCGGTCCTGACGGTCCCTCGCCCCGCAACAAGGAGCGGGTGAAGGATCGCCTGGGTACCGGCGGCGGCGGTGGCAGAGGCAGTGGAGGCGGCGGGGGAGGCGGCCGCTCGTCCGGGTCGGGTGACAGCTCGGCCGGGGGCCTGGTCCCGCGCCGCAGTCCGCACCGCACCTCGCAGGGGGGCGGTCCGGGCGCCAAGCAGCGCAAGAACAAGGGCACGCTCGGCGGGGCCAACACCACGCAGGCCGGGGCGACCGGGACCACCGGCGGGACCGGAAGCACGGGCGGATCCTCGGGAAGCGGCGGTAAGCGCCGGATGTCCCCGAAGGGCACGGCCGGGCCGAAGGGCACGCTGCGCTCGCAGAAGAACAAGGGCGGCTCCGGCGGGCCGACCGGCTCCGGCGGTACCGGCCCGGGCGCAGCGGGCGGCACCTCGCCCAAGGGCAAGAACGGCGGCACCTCGCCGAAGGGCAAGGGCGGTGGGGCCGTCCCGCCGACGGGCAAGAAGCGCGGGAAGGCCGGCGGCCCCAACGGGCTGGGCGGCACGACCGGCGTCTCGATCTTCACGCCGGGCCACAAGGAGAAACTCGGGCCCGGGATGCGGCACGGAACGCTGGAGGCGTACCAGGACTGCGACTGCCGCTGCCGCCGGTGCATGAAGGCCTACCAGCGCTACCGCACCACCCCGCCCGGGGCCAACACGTTCAAGGGCGCGGTGCGGCAGGAGTTCGAGCGGCGGTGGGCCAAGCGGATGCGCAACCACCAGCCGGTGGTCTCCAAGCTCTCCAAGAAGCAGCGCCGTAAGGCCCAGAAGAAGAAGGGGAAGAAGACCGGCCCCGGCGGCCCGGCCGGGCCGGCCGCTTCCGCCACCAGCGGCGGCAGCCGCGGCCCCGGCTCAGGCCCCGGCCCGGGGGGTCCAGGCGTCCGGGGCTGGGAGCGGCTCTACCGCCGGGCCCGCGCGAGGTTCCGCGCCCGCCGCGCCGCCCACGCCGGACCGGGCGACTCGTTCTGGTCGACCTGGCGGCCCAGCGAGGAACCCCGGCGCACCCCGTGGGAGTCCGCGGGCATGGCGAGTGCGGAAGGCGAGGTCATCACCGGCGTCGAGCGCACCGACCGGCCCGGGGACGCGGCCCGCGCCCGCCGCGCCAAGGCCGCTCAGGTCACCACCGGAGCCCGCGCAGTCGGCCCCGCGCCGACCCCGCACACCCAGCGGCCCGGCACCACCGCCCCCGACAGGAAGGAACCCAGCCCCATGACGTCCTCCTCCCCGGCCGTCCCCTCCGGCGGCGGCAGTCTCCTCGCCGCCGCCGGCGTCGCGGGCATGTCCAGCGAGCACGCCACCGAGGTCACCCTCGACGACACCCTGGAGGTGCTGGAGAAGCTCACCGAAGAGTCGTTCTCCGCGCACGAGGTCTGCGTCCGCCTCGCGGAGGAGGCCCGGCGCATCCGGGAGGCCCTCGAGGAACTGGCCGTGGACCTGCGCACCCGGCACAACCTGATCGGCCGCATCACCGCCGCCGCGATGGAGCGCCTGGCAGAGGCGATGGATCTGGTGGCCCGCAAGGCGGACGAGATGAAGGTGTCCTCCCTCAACGCCGCCGAGCTCTCGGAGGTCGCCGAGCAGGCGATGTTCGACGCCTACCGGCCCATCACCCAGGCCACCGCCGACGCCGGCCTGGCCGTGCCGTCCGCCCGCATCCACAACGAGAACTGAGGAAGGACCAGCCCGTGACCGAGATCGTCCCCGCCTCCGGCGGAGCACTCACCTCCCCCGGCGGCTCCGGCAACAACGGCTTCCTGTCGCTGGCCGCGCGCGTCACCGCCCTCGCCGCCCAGGCGCTGCGCCTCAAGGAGGGCATGCGCCAGCTCCAGCAGCACATGAGCCGCAACGCCTCCAAGGCCTCGACCCTGTCGGAGATGTGCCACCAGGCCGAGGTCGACCAGGTCTTCGTCACCCAGATCGCCGGGGTCTCCGAGGCCCTGCACCGCGTCGCCTCCGCGTCCGGCGAGCTCGCCTCCAGCGCCGACGCGATGGAGATGGGCGCCCGCGGCTTCCGCGACGCCCACCAGCGCGAGTACGGCGGCATCCACGACGTGGTCAACGCCTCCCCGTACCGGCAGCCCAAGCCCGGCTTCAACCGGGTGCGCTGACCACCCACCCGCACCACCCGCCAGGGCCGCACCCCGAACGCCGGGGTGCGGCCCCTCGCACGCAAAGGAGAGGGCCCGATGGCCACCACCACGCAGACCCCCGCCACCCCCCGGGTGGTCCCGGGCCACGAGATCCACCGCAAGGTCCGCCGCGAGCGCGGCTGGCACCTTGCCGCCGCCACCGCCGTTGCGGCTGGCCCCCAGCTCTACGACGGCCCCCTCGCGCTCCTGGGCGGTGTCGGCGCGCTGACCGCCACCGGCCTGTGGCTGTACTCCAAGTCCAAGCCGAAGGACGGCGAGGAGATGGACAACCTCGGCCTGCTGCGCTCCTCGCAGCGCGCCGCCCCGCTGCTCGGCTACAGCGGCGCCTACCTCGCCGACGTCGTCCAGCAGATCAACAACGGGTTCGCCTGGTGGCAGATCGCCGTCCCCGCCGCGTGGGGCGCCCTGATGGCCTGGGCCGCCCCGATCACCCGCAGCAAGGGCCTGGTGCCCGCAGCCCTGCCCACCCCGCCAACCCCGGCCGCCCCCGGCGCCACGCCCGCGCCGAGCGACTACCCCGGCTTCCTCGCCTGGCTCTGGGCCCGCTCGGAGCGCACCACCGGCACCCGCCTGGTCGCCGTCGAGCAGTACCTGCCCGGCCGCCCCGACTTCGAGGCCGTCGTCGTCGCACAGGCCGGCCGCGAGGTCCCGCGCCTGACCGACGAGCAGCTGGCGGCCGTCTTCGACATGCCCGTCGGCAGCATCCGGCTGCGCCCGGTGCCCGGCTCCGGGCCGGGTCGGATGCGGCTGACCGCCCGTCCCACCCTCACCGAGATGGCCGACGCCGCCGACTTCCCCGCCTTCTGGGCGGAGCGGGTCTCCGGCGCGAGCGGGGCCGCCCCGGGCGTGACCCTGGCCCGCTGGCGTGCCGAGGAGCACCGGATCGTCGCCCAGGTCCAGGCCCCGGTCGGCAAGGAGATCTCCCTGCCGCACGGCAAGGTCTGCTCGGCGCTGGGCATCGACGACGTCTCCCGCCTGGTCATCGAGACCGACGGGGTCCGCAACGGCCTGGTCTCCATCTACAAGCGCAACCCGCTTATGAAGGTCCGCTCGGCGACCGCCGAGGACCTGACGATGGATGACAAGGGCCGCATCTCCATCGGGGTGAGGCACGACGGCAAGCCCTCCAAGGTGCGGCTGTGGGACCCGCAGCTCGGCGCGATCCGCGGCATCACCGCCGGTGCCACCGGCGCGGGCAAGAGCGTGCTCCAGCTGCTCCTGCTGGTCGGCGAGCGGCTGTCCGGGGTCATCTCCTGGGTCGGCGACCTCCAGGGCGGCAAGTCCCTCCCGGAGGCCGAGGGCCAGGTCGACTGGTTCGCCAAGGGCGAGTACGAGGTCCTCGGGATGCTGCTCGCCGCGCACGCGGTGATGAAGTACCGCGAGCGGGAGTCGCGGGAGCGCGGCGACTTCGCCATCGGCAGGCCCTGGCGGCTGCTGTCTCTGACGCTGGACGAGATCAACCGGCTGCTGTCCCACCCGAACGAGGTCATCAAGGCGATCGCCGCCTACCTCATCGCCGACATCCAGAAGACGGGCCGCAAGGTCGGCGTCGGCGTGCGCTTGGCCGTCCAGTCCCTGCACCTCAAGGACCTCGGCGATGAGGAGGCCATCCGGCAGCAGGGCAAGTCCGGGATGGTCGTGCTGATGCGGACCCTGTCCTCCAGCACCCAGTCGATGGGCCTGGACGGCATCGCGCCGCTCGGCTTCCAGATGGAGAACATCCCCGCCCGGATCTACGAGACCGGCCAGATCGAGGCCCTCTTCGACGGCGAGGACGACGAGGACGGCGAGAGCACGGCCGGGATGGCGTACATCTTCACCGACGGCCGCGCCGAGTTCATGAGGACGTTCACCGCGCACAAGGTCGACGGCCTGTACGTCGACCTGATCGAGCTGTTCGGCGACGACGAGGTGCCCACCCTCACCCCCGGCGAGGCCGCGGCCGCCAGCGAGGCCTACACCTGGCGCCACGACCACGAGCACCTGGCCGTCGTCCTCCAGGCGCTCCTCGCCGAGCAGGGCATCGACTCCGCCCCGCAGGAGGAGGCGATGTTCGCCGCCCTCGCCAAGGCCAAGGGCGGCAGCGGCGGCAACAAGAAGAAGGCGGGCGGCGGGGGCGGGGCCAAGAAGGCCCCGAGCCTGCCGGACCGCGTGTACGAGCTGCTCGCCGACGGTCCGATGAGCATGAAGGACCTGCGCGCCGCCCTGCCGGACGTCGAGTCCGCCAGCGTCAACAACGCCGCCAGCGCGCTGCGTGACAAGGGCCTGGCCGAGCCGGTCAGCCGCGGCGTCTGGCGCCGGATCGAACGCGCCGACGGACAAGGCGGCTACGACGACGGCTACGAGGACTGAACCCGCACCACCACACCAGCAGGCCGCCGCCCGGACGCCCTGGCGGCGGCCTGCGCCACACCCGCATCCAACCCTGAAGGAGTTGTCTCATGACGGTCTCCGCCGCCCTGGTCTTCCTCGCCCTCACCATCTTCCTGGTCCGCCAGCGCAGCACCACCGTCTCCGCCGCCCTGGTCGCGTTCGTCGCCGGGTTCCTGATGGCCTCCAGCAGCCTCGCCCCGACCATCTCCAACCTCATCACCAGCGTCGGCAGCGCGCTCAGCAACATCTTCTGACCGCTGCGACGCCTCCCCCGGTCCTCGCCCCGCACGACGCGGTGCGAGGACCGGAGAAGACGCCGCAGCACCCCCCGCTCGCCCCACCGCAGCCACGGAGGCCCCCATTGGACACCAACCCCACCGCCGCCGAGTCCGGCCTGATCCTGCCGCCCGGCTACATCACCGCCCTCGACCCGGCCACCGGCCAGATCGTCGCCATCCGCACCCAGGAGCAGCCGGCCACCGCCCCGCCCGCACCGCCGGGGCCCGAGCCGAGCCTGCTGGAGCGGGCGCAGCGCCACGCCGCCGAGCAGCCCGACCCGATCCCCGCCGCCGCGCCCCCGGCCTGGCAGGGGGTCAGCCCGCTGGTCGGCCAGAGCGTCGTCCTGGGCGGCATCGCCTCGATGGGGATGCTGGCGGCCGGCGGCGCGCTCTACCTCGCCGGCGCGGGCCTGCAGCTGGCCGGGCCGTGGTTCCACGAGGGCGCCCAGTTCCTCGGCGCGGCCGCGCTGTTCCTCGCGGCCGCCGTCGGCGCCACCGTCGTGGTGGCCCGCAGGCTCAAGTCGAAGATGACCAGCGTCACCACCGGCGACGGGACCGTGGTCAACGCGCTGTTCCACAAGCACAACGAGGTCAACATCAACAAGCAGTCCGCAGGCTGGAAGGGCTCCGTCACCAACAACATCAAGTGACGCGCGGTCAGTCCTCGTCCTCGTCGAGGTAGAGCCGGCCGTCCCTGCCCAGGTACGCCGGATAGACGTAGTCCCCGATCACCACCCCGTCCGGGACGATCACCAGATCCGGGTCGTAGTCCTCGTCCAGGTGCACGACGCCGTCCTCGTCGGTCCACACGTCGTAGGCGATCCCGCCCGCCACCACGGCGTCGAACGTGAAGTCCGGCTCCCAACGCGGCGAAAACCAGCCCATGACTCCCCCTCAACTTCCTGCGCGGAGCACCAGCCTGACGCACCGCCAGGGGCCCGCACAGCCCTTTCACCCCAAGGAGTTCCCCATGAACGAGCCCCAGCACACCGTCCACATCGCGCCCGGCACCGGCTCGGGCCGCACCCCCGCCCTGCACATCCTGGCCGCCGCCTCCCGCGCCGACGGCGCCCAGGTGTGGCTGGCCGACCCCGGCGAGCGCCACCTGGACCTGGCCGACCACGTCGACCGGCACGCCCCGGGTGTGGACGCCACCGTCGCGATGCTGCGGGCCGCCGACGCCCTCATCCGCGAGCGCCAGGACGCCGTCCTCTCCGGCGCTCTGCCTCAGGCCGAGCCCGTCGTGCGGATCCTGCTCACCAACCTGCCCGCCGTGCTCCAGGAGCCGGAGACCGCCGAGCTGATCGAGACGATCCTGCGCACCGGCCGCAAGGCCGGCGTCCTGGAGACCGCGATCGAGGAGCACGGCACCGACGCCTTCGTCGGCCACCCCCACCTGCGGCCCTGGTTCACCGCCGCCCGGGCCGCCGGCTGCTGATCCGGCCGCTCCGCCTCGTCTCCACCGCGCCCGCCCCGCCGACTTGGCAGGGCGGGCGCGGTGGCGTCGGGGCAGGCCGACCGGCCCGCACCGCACGCACCACCCCGCCCCCGAACAGGAAGGCCCCGCCTTGGCGCTGTGGCGCAAGCCCGCTCCCCCGCCCGTCATCGGTGTCCTCACCGGACCCCCGCCGCCGCCGACCTGGTGGCAGAGCAACCGGCACCTGGTCCTGCTCGCCCTCGGCATCGTCGCCGGGTTCTGGCTCGCCGTGAAGTTCGGCGTCGCCGCCGACGCCACCCCCGCCTGCCCGCCCGGCACCCGCCCCGCCCACACCGCCAGCCCCACGCCCGCGCCCACCGGCACCCAGCACTGAGGAGCACCCCAGCCATGACCACCGAGCACACTGACCACACCCAGCAGCAGCGCCGCCGCCAAGACCGCGCCGCCGTTCCCGCCGGCCGCCTCGAGCGCGCCTGGGACGCGCTCGCCGACTTCACCGCCGACCACGCGCTGCCCTGGCTGCGCGAGCGCGGCCGCGAGATCGAGGACGCCCTGCTTGGCGGGTGGGACGCCACCGCCGCCTGGCTGCGCGCCCTCGCCTACGCCACCGCCCTCGCCGTCGGGATCGGGATCGCCGCCTCCATCTCCCCGTGGCTGGACCGCTTCTGGCAGAACACCATGATCGGCGAACACCACGGCGGCGTTCTCGCCACCATCACCCGGCCCGTCCACGACTACCTCACCGCGCACTCCGGCCTGCCCGCCGACACCGCCACCGTCTGGGCGCTGTGGCAGATCGCCGCACCGGCCCTGCTCATCGGCGCGGCACTCGGCTTCACCAGCCTGCGCGTCCTGTGGGTCGGCTACGGCGGCGCGACCGCCGCGATGGTCTGGGCCGCCACCCCCGCCGCCGGACGCCCCGTCGCCACCGCGCTCGTCATCGCCTGCTGGGTGCTGGCCAGCACCCTCGCCCTCCACGGCCTGCGGCTGCGCCCGGCCCTGGTCGTTCCGGTCCGGGTCCGGGTGAAGCCGGAGATCACCGTCAAGACCCAGGCGGAGCGGGCTGCTGACGACCCGTACGGCGACGACGACCACTGACCCCAACCCGGCCGGGACCGCCCGCGCGGTCCCGGCCCACCCCTTCAACCGCAAGCAGCCCACGAGAGGACAGCCGTGCCCGAGTTCGACGTCAAGGTCATCAACACCGAGGACTACCCGCTGATCATCACCGTCGACAAGAACAGCGTCGCCGAGGTCCACGGCCGCATTCCGGCCCCCACCGTGGTCGGCATCCTGCGCCACCTCGCCGACCACTTCGAGCAGCAGGCCGCCGCCACCAGCTGACCGAGGAGGAGAGCAGTGCGCGCGATCGACCTCGACCCGACCGGCGAGAAGCACGGCGGCACCCCGACCTTCCCCTGGAAGTTCGGCCCGAAGAAGGAGCAGATGGCCACCCGCCGCCAGCTGCGCGAGATGGGCCTGCGCCCCGGCGGCCAGCCGGTCGCCGCCCAGGTGGTGTGCCAGGGCCGCGTCGGCTACCTCTACCCCGTTGCCGGGGCCAAGCCGGTCCGCCCGGTGACCGGACCGATGGCCCGCGGCCTGGCCGCCGCGATGAAGGCCCGATCGACCTGCCCGCTGTGCCAGGTCACCTACGACTACTGCCTCCCGCTGCGCTCGCTCGGCTCCTGCCTGCCCTGCTCCGAGCTGACCGAGGAGGAACGCGAGCAGCTCGCCGCCCTCACCCGCACCTGACCCGCCCGGGCCACCACGCTGCCCACCACCGCGCCCCGCTCTCCGGCCAGCCAGGCCGGGCGGCGGGGCGCCGTGGTGCGCGGCGCGGCCGCCCGGCCGACACCCGCCACGACCTCGCCCGGAGGATTCCGTGAACGCCAAGCTCCAGCGCCTGCTGCCCGCCCGCCTGCTCCGCGGCCTCGGCTACAACCGGGCGCACACCGACCCGGCCGGCCTCCACGCCGAGCTCGAGGACAACCGCGTCGCAGCGTGGCTGGCGCAGCCCGCCGACCTCGCCAAGGCCCTGCCCCGCCTGGCCGCCCCGCTCGACTTCCAGCCCGGCCTGGTCGGTCTGCACGCCGAGCAGGTCGACACTGCCGCCTACCTCAACACCCTGGCGGCCAGCGCCGAGAGCAACCTCAACCTCGCCGACGCCGACCAGCGCGCCCTGTACGCCGACCTGATCGCCGCGGCCCGCGCCGCCGAGCAGTTGGAGCGCGCCGTCGCCGCAGCCGCCGTGAGCACGCTGCCCGCCATCGCCGGCCTCCTGCACATCTGAGTCCGGGCCCCCGCGCTGCCCACCACCGCGCCCCGCTCTCCGGCCAGCCAGGCCGGGCGGCGGGGCGCCGTGGTGCGCGGCGCGGCCGCCCGGCCGAACCCACCGCGGTATCCCGACCGAGGAGAACCTCCATGGCTGTCACCCGTACTCTCACCGCCTCTGCCACCGGCGCCACGACCCTCGACCTCACCTTGCTCGGCCTGCACGGCCAGGTCGACGTCCAGGCCGTCCCCGGCCTGACCACGGCCGAGGTCACCATCAGCACCACCGACGACACCGGCGAGGCCGCCGACGCCGTCAACGGTGCCCGGCTCAGCGACCAGGGCGGCACCCTCACCGTCCGCGTCCAGGGCAAGGGCGGCGCGGGCGGCACCACCGTCGTGCGCACCAGCGGCCGCGGCGGCACGGTGGTGATGCAGAGCGCCGGCACCGTGTTCGGCTCGGTGACCGGCGTGGTTATCAGCGGCGGCGACGTGAGCATCGTCGGCGGCCGGGTGATCGGCGGCCAGGGCGTCACCGTCGTCCAGGGCCCCGCCCCCATCGTCATCACTGCCCGCCTTCCCGAGCGCAGCGCGCTGACCGCCCGCACCCAGTCCGCGGACGTGACCACCCACGGCGGCCTGGCCTCCGTCACGGCGACCTCCCAGTCCGGCGACGTGCGGGTCCTCACCCCCGGCTCTGTCGTCGACCGGGTGCGCGCTGAGACCCAGTCCGGCGACGTCGAGATCGGCACCGCCACCACCGCCACCGTCCGTACCCAGTCCGGCGACGTGCGTCTGGAGCGGGTCAACGCCGCCGAGGCCCACACGATGTCCGGCGACGTCCGCGCCGAGTGGACCGGCACCAGGGCGAGCCTGGCCACGATGTCCGGCGACATCCGCGCCCACGCCGGCGCGGTCGGCCAGGTGTCCGCCACCTCCATGTCCGGCGACGTCACCGTCACCGCCTCCCCCGAGGCCCTCGCCGGTGGTGTGGCCGTCCACGCCACCTCCATGAGCGGCCGGGTCCGCACCCCGCAGCCCGCCGGGCACTGACGCTGCCCACCACCGCGCCCCGCCCTCCGGCCACCCAAGCCGGAGCGGCGGGGCGCGGTGGTGCGCGGCGCGGCCGCCCGGCCGGACCCCAATCCCCCTTTGATCGGAGAACCATGGCACCCACGACCACGACCGAGTCCTGCGACCGGCGCGTGAAGCGCATCGAGCAGATGGAATCCCCGCTGATCACCCAGCTCGCCGCCGCCATCACCCACCTGCGCACCGCAGGGGAGCGCCCCGGCCTCGAGCGGAGCCTGCCCTACTACCCCCACCAGGGCGCCCAGTTCGTTGCCGCCTGGATCCGCGACAACATCAGCACGGCCACCGGGCTGCTCAGCTCGCTGGCCGCCCCGCACGCCCGCGTGGAGATCACCAGCTACGGCGTCCTGCACCAGGACCCGCCGACCGGCGACGCCCTCACCCTCGACCTGACGACCGCGCTGCGCAATCCGCCGGAGGACCCGGCGGTACGCGAGGTGATGATCGCCTCCACCGGCTTGGACCAGGTCGTCCTCGACTACGTGATGGCCACCCCCGGCGCCCTGGAGATCGCCGAGCAGACCGTGCTGCGCGTCCTGGCCCAGGCCGCCGCCGTGCCCGACGAGCGGGTCGTCCTGTATGTCTACTGCCGGGGAGGGCGCCATCGCAGTGTGGCCCTGGCCCGCACCGTCGGCCAGCTGCTTCAGGCGCAGGGCGCCGATGTCACCGTGACCCACCGCCACGTCCACCTGCCCGTGGTGGAGAACGCCCGGTGACCGCCCCCTCCTCCAACCAGACGCCCGGTGGCGGGTGCGTGTTCTGCGCGATCAGCGCCGGCCTCGCCCCCGCCCAGGTCGTACGCCGCTGGCCGGAGACGATCGCCATCGTCCCGCTGAACCCGGTCACCGACGGGCACGTCATCGTCCTGCCGACCCGCCACGTCCCCGACGCCGCCCACGAGCCGGTCGTCACCGGCCTGACGATGCGCCGGGCCGCCGAGCTCGCCAAAGCGACCGGTGGCCCGGCCAACATCATCACCAGCATCGGCCCCGAGAGCTCGGCCACGGTGCCGCACCTTCACATCCACCTCGTCCCCCGCCGCGCCCACGACGGCCTCGCCCTGCCCTGGACCCCGGCCACCACCGGAAGCGGCACCGCCAAGGCCAGGACCGCCAGCGACGACCCCACCGGTGTCTGGATCGGAGAAGCATGAACCGCACCCGCCTGGCCGCCGCTGCGGCCGGCACCATGCTGACCGCAGCGGGGATCACCCTGCTCCTGCGGCGCAGCAGCGCCGCCCCCATCATCCCGGCAGGGGAGGCCGACCCGTGGGCCGGACCGCCCTCCGTGCCGCTGGGCGACGGGGTGGGCCATCTGCACGACTGGCTCACCTCCGGCCACTGGACCTCCCCCGCCGACGTCCTCAAAGCCCTCCAGGACCAGGCCCCGGCGCACCAGCTGGCGGACCTGATCCGCGACCTGGCCACCGACCTGCGCGCTGACGGACACCCGGGTCTCGCAGCCCAGGCCGGTGAGGCCGAGCAGCTGCTGCGCCGGGCCGCCGAGGTCCTCGGCGAAGCCGACCCCGACTACGGCCCCGGCGAGGACGGGTCGCCGTGCCCGGACGAGCCGCACGAGATGCTCTGCGAGGGCGGCTGTGGTGGCACCGGGATGCTCATGGAGACCATGGCCTGGGACGACCAGGGCGACGGGATCTACGTGCCGGTCCACCAGGAGGCCGTCGACTGCACCGGCGGCCGACAGCCGCACCCGCAGCCGCACGGCGAGGGCTGCGGCTGCTCCGGCACCGGGTTCACGTACGAGGGCGGCTACCGGCACCGCTGCCTCGGCGACCAGCCCCCGTTGCCGGACCTGTCGCTGCTGGACGACCCCTGGTCCAGCACCGCGACTTACCCGCACGCGGACGACTACCCGGGCTGATTCCGAGCCTCAACCCACAGCACCGCGGCCCGCCTGACGCATCAGGCGGGCCGCGGCTCTTTCCCCGGACACGGCCATCGCCTCTCACAGCAAAGCGGCCGGCCCGGGCCCCTCCCGATCGAGACCAGAAGGAATTCCCCAGTATGGCCACCGCGCTCCTGTCCCGCACCGCCCACACCCGCTCCGTCTCCGCCGCCCAGCGCCACCAGGCCGCCGCCGCGCTCCGCACCATCGGCCGGCTCGCCCCCCGCCCGGCCCGCTCCCGCTACGCCTGCGCCAGCTGCTCCGTGGCGTGGGCCGGGCCGGAGGCCGACTGCTGGTCCTGCGGGCGCCCCGCCACCCACGCCCGCGACGACGCCTCCCTGCTGCACCGCCTCCTGCTCGCCCCGGTCACCCCGAAGACGAGGGCGGCGGCGAGGTGAGCACCGTGCTGCCCGAGGACCTCGACCGGCGCCTGGCCGCCGAGCTCGTCCCGCAGTGCCCCGCACCGCCCCGGCCCCGCCGCACCGCCGCGCCGACGGCGAGCCCGGCGGCCGACCCGCTCGCTTCCGAGCACCGCGCCCAGCTCCTCGCCGCCCTACGGCGGCCCGCCACCCGCACCGCACCGAGCCCGAGGGAGACCGCAGCATGAGCACCGACCACCGCGACCAGGCCGTGCCGCTCGACCGCATCCTCGGCCCGCACCTGGCCGCCACCGTCATCCGCACCATCGCCACCACCCTCCAGCACGACGACCACCTCCCCGAGACTCTCGCGCTGTGCCTGGCGTGCGAGCGCGCCAGTGACGGCGACCCGATCGTCCTCGCCGCGCCCGGCCAGGTCTGGGAGCTGCGCGCGGGCGTCGACCCCGACGACGTCCCCGCCCGCCGCCTCGCGGTCCACCTGCGCCTGGCCGCCCCGCCGCGCGTCTACGTCTCCGACCCGGACGACCCGTCCGGCGCTGGGGAGATCGACGAGCTGCTCCTCGAGGTCCTCGACCACTACACCCTCAACTCCTGGGACGTCCGGTTCCTCGCCCCGCACTCGGCCGTCGTCTGATGCCGACCGGAACCCGGAACCCGGCCACCGTCATGGCTGCGGCCGAGAGCATCGACGACACCCCAACCACGCCCCGCCAGGACGCAGACGCCGCCGTGACGGCCGCCCGCAGCGCCCTCGACGCCGACGACTTGGCCCAGCTCCTGGACGCCCTCGGCCTGCCCCGCGACCAGGACGAGATCGCCCGGCTCCTGCCCCACCTCGCCACCCGGCCCGCCGCCGCGCGCGGCCTCCCCGCCAACCCCTCCGGAGGGAACACCGTGTCCGACACCACCGCCCCCGCCGAGACCACCGAGCAGGACCGCCTCCTGGCGGCCCTGGACCCGATGACCCGCGAGGTCGCCCTGTCCATGCGCGCCCGGGGCGACAGCCCGCTGAAGATCCTGGCCGCCACCGGCCTGGACGAGAGCCAGCTCCGGCAGCTCGACCCCGTGCACCAGGCCGCCGCCGGGCAGCCGCCCTACGGCGACGTGGACGACCTCCTCACCTGGGGCAGCCAGCACGCCCAGCCGCGGGTGCAGCGCCTGGCCGAGCAGGCCCGCCAGGCCCTCGACAAGCTCACCGCCCAGCGCGACTCCGACCGTGCCGTCACCGCCTACGAGAGCCGGGTCGCCACCCTCAAGGCGCAGCTCGCGCGCGCCGAGCAGGCCCTGCGCGACGCCAAGTCCGGCAAGCCCACCGCTCCCGCCCGGGCGACCGGAGGCGAGCTGGCGCAGCCGGCCGACAAGGCCACCCGGAACACCATCCGGGCCTGGGCCGCCGGGCAGGGCCACCAGGTCGCCGACCGGGGCGTCATCTCCCAGGACGTCCTGCGCGCCTGGTACGCCACCCACCCCAGCACCCTCCGCCAGGCCGGCTGACCATGCCGGTCCTCCCGGCCACCGCACCGGGCACCGTCACCGGCGCGGGCAGGGTCACCCTGTCCCGCGCCGGAGGCGGAGCCGGGCCCGACTGGGGTGCCTACGCGCTGCTGGTCACCACCCGGCCCGCAGACGACGGCACCAGCACCGAGGCGGTGATCGGCTACTGCGCCCCGGACGACCCGCTGCTGGACCCGGCCTGGAACCTGCACCAGGAACAGCCGCACGGCCCGGCCGGCACCGCCCGGCGTCCCCTCGGCGACTACGCGGCCGCCGCCAACGCCGCCCGGGGGCGCAGCGAGTACCCCGCCGTCTACAGCCAGCGCATCGCCCTCTACCTGCTCCGGGTCGCCACCGCCACCCGTCTCGTCCACTCCCCCACCATCACCGACCTGCCCTGGGCCGACTGGACGCTCACCACCGAGCACCACGTCCACCTCACCCCCGACCCCGACCACCCCACCCGCGGCTGGGCCGGATGCCACCAGGTCCGCGTAGGCCGGCTCCGCACCCTCCGACCCAAGCACCCCTGAACCTCACCCACCGGCGGGCCCGCTCGACCGGGCCCGCCGGTCCGCCCCTGATCCGGAAGGACCAGCCGATGCCCCGTCCGACCATGCCCATCAAGCCCGTCCACGCCGATAGCACCCACTGCACCCACCACGTCAACCAGCGCACCGGCCTCCCCAAGGACCCCGACTCGGGCTGCCCCGGCCGCACCGGCTACGGCGCCACCTGCTCCGCCTGCGGAGAGAAGGTCACCAAGCCGCTCAAGCTCCTCGTCATCCCCGACGTCACCAAGCACCTGCGCCAGCACCAGGCCAGCTGACACCAGGAGACCCGGCGACTGCTCCGCCGCGGCCTTGTGGTCCTCGCTGCCGTCGCGCCCCTGCTGGCTGATCCACCCCACCAAGAAGGCCACCCTCCGTGAGGAGGGTGGCCTTCTTGCGTTTCCGGACCTGGCAGCTTGTCTGTCTTCGGCCCTGATGTCATGGGGTGGGAGCTGTACTGCCCTTCATGGCCTGCGGAGCGAGGACCGCAGCCTTGGACCACAAGGCCTCGTACTTCTTGCGGTACGTCTCGGCGATGTCCGGCTGCGGTGAGATGACGGCGGTGTGGTGCTTGCCCACGCCGTTGAGAGAGGAGCCGAGAAGCTGCACTCTGTTGTCTTGGCCGATCACGCACCGGTCGTGCATTGCCGGGTCCTCGATGTGACGGACCTCGACATCGGAGGCGTTGGGAACCGTGGCGAGGGCCACGGCCATTGCGTCGCGGTCCTTCTTGGTCTTCGAGCTCCCGGAGATCAAGACGCGGCGCAGGCTGGTTGAGTCGACCAGGAAGGGGAGCGACTCAGCCTTGAAGTACGGGTCGATCAGGAGACCAGCTCCTGCCCGGGAGAGCCGTCGGGTCAGGTGGACGTACACCAGCGGATCCGTGGGGTCCAGAGTCACGTCGGAGACCTCAGAGCCTGATCCCTCGACGTCCGCTTCTTCGCCGCAGGCGGCCAGGACCGCCTTGCCAAGCGGGGTGATGGAGACGTAGCTCTCGTTGTCGAGGTGGATCCAACCCACTTTCCGCATGTAGAGCCCTACTGCCTCAGGGCTCCTGGTGACAAGTCCTGAGTCCAGGAAGCCGTAGATCGTACGGTCGATATCCCGAGGAACCCTCGTCCGCGCGAACACATCTACATCCGCCAACTGGAGCTGGAACCTTTGCTGCTCCATCGTGTCGATGTACCAGAGGGTTCGTATGACGTGCTCCGGAAGGTGACTCATGGGTTAAGTCTTCCAGCTGGGTGTCTGGCAGTCCTGCGATTTACGGAACCCTGTGGCCCGACTGGATCGACAGCGCCCTGCCCGTTGAGGGCTGGGATGAGGTCCGCCATCTGTGCACTGCCTGGTTGGGCCCGATGCTGCCCACCATTCCCAGCCCCGTGCTGGCCAGACCGGGGGCTGGGCAGTGCGAGTGGGGTCGAGATCCGCCTCGTCCGTACCATCTGGGCCAACGCTGCGGAACACCGAAGGGGCTTGGTGCCCGGTCTCCTGACCGGGCACCAAGCCCCTTCGGCGTTCCGCAGTCTTTACGGGGTAAAGCCGGCCTTCGTCAGGCCCATCCCGGCAGCGATCTCCCGGTACTGCAGCGACGGCTCGCTCCGCGGTGCGTAGATCGGGACGGGCGTCTGTGCCGAGTACGCCTCCGGCACCTTGATGCTGCGTCGGACGGAGGGGGTCAGGACCAGCTCGCCATACGCCTCGCGGAGCTGCTCCTCCGCATCGGTGTACGCCTTGCCCTGGCTCTTGTCGGAGACGGATTCTCCTATCACGATCCAGTCGATGCCGAGCTGTACGCCGAGAGCAGCGAACGCGTCGTTCATCTCGGAGAGGGTGGCCTCCAACTCGGTCAGGGCGCGGGCCTCCTTTTCCTGAGACTTCACGCAGGCCATCACCTCCACGTCCTTCTTTGACAGGAGCGCGCCCTTCGTCGTGAGCTTGAGGTCACCGGGGCAGTCGATGAAGATGACGTGGAAGCGGCCGAGGGCACCCTGGACGATGCGCTGCAGCCAAAGCTCGCGCAGCATGGCCCCCGCGAGCTTCTCGTCGAGTTCCTTCAGGCGGCGAGAGCCAGGGATGAACCACAGGTGAGGGATCACCGGCCCGCCTTCGCCCCGGCGAGCCGGGATGATCGCCTCGTCGAGTGTGGCGATTCCGTCGACGACGTCGAAGAGTGTGGCGATGTTGTCGTCGGAGTCGGGGTCGTCCAGGCCCAGCAGGTGGGCCAGGTCCCGCTGGCTGTCAGCGTCGATGGCCAGGACGTCCAGGCCCTCCTCGGCGGCGATGGCTGCGAGGGCGGCCACGGTCGTGCTCTTCACCGATCCGCCGGACTCGTTGACGGCCACGATGATGCGGGTCTCGTGGCCGACGTTGGTCGGCAGTTGAGGGAGGGCGCTGCCATCCTCTTCGACGTCAAGGTTGTCGGTGCTCATCGTTCCGGTCTCCGGTCTTTACGCCGTGAACTTGTGGTCGCCGAGCAGGTCTTGCTCGGCGTCGGTCGCCTCGTACCCGGCGTGCGCGACCAGCCAGCCGACATACTCCCGTACGGCACCGGATCCAGCCAACGTCGCCGCCAGCTCGCACCGCGCGAGGGCCAGCGCGAGCACTGCCAGCCGCGGCTGCTCCCCGGCCGCCGCACCGAACGGGGCATCGGGCTGTGCGCTGCCCATGGCCGCCAGCCACTCGACCGCCAGGGCCTGGGCCTGCTCGGAGTCGACCACCACCTGGAGTGCCGCGAGGAGCACCGCCGTGTCATCGGCAGGCGTCCCAGTGAGAGCTTCCTGGCAGGCCATCCGACGTGCTGCCACAGCACCGTCGGCCGACCGCCCACCGCCCTGGTGAGGGACGGGAGCCGTCTTCTTCGCGGCCGACCGGCCCTTCGGCTTCTCCGCCTTCACCTTGGCCTTCTCAGCGGCCTCGGCCTTCTGTACCCGTCGGGCCGAGCGCTGTTCGGCGTGGTCCTTGATCTTGCCGAGCTCCCGCGCCTCCTCGATCTTCAGCTCGCCCGCCTGGAGCTCCTCCTTGAACTCCGGGGAGAGGTTCCCGAGCCGGCGGCGCTGCGAGACCCAACCCTCGCTCTTGCCCAGGGCAGTGGCCACCGCCGCGTAGGTGCCGAGCAGGCTCTTCAAGGTCTCGATCGTCTCGAGCTCCTCCAGCGGCGCCAGGTCCTCGCGCTGGATGTTCTCCGCGAGGGCCAGGACCAGGATCTGGGTGCGGGTCGCCGCGGTTGTATTGACGACGATGGGCACCTCAGTCAGCCCGGCCATCGGTGCGGCGGCCAGGCGTCGGTTGCCGTTGATCACCACGAAGGAGGTCGGCGCGATGCCGGCGTGCTCCGGGTAGGCGGCCGTGAACGTCTCGGCGGGGATCACGGTCAGAGCCTGGGCGACACCGCTCTGTCGAAAGCTCTCGGCGAGCTCGTCCAGCTTCGTCAGGCTGTTGCGAGGGTTCGCCGGGTTCGGCACCAGCTCGCCCAGCTGCGCCGTCGCCTTGGGGCCTGCGGCTCCCTGCTGCTGCTGGCGCAGGCGGCGGCGCTCGGCGAGGGACAGGTTGTTCTGCAGGCCAGGGGTGGACACGGTGTCTCCGGGGTCGGGCGGACTGTACGGACTGGAGACTATCCCCGAGCCGCAGACTGGCGGGGGAGGCGGCGACTTTACGGAGTAAAGATGCCGCGGCGCGACCCGTCGTCTCCCGCTGGCTCTGCCGCTCTTTACGGAGTAAAGGCGGCCGCGCGCCGAGCTCTTGGCCGTCGCCGCGCCGCCGAGAACGTCTACCCCATCCTCTCCTCCAGCCGGGCCGAGGCGTGTCCGCGTGGATTACCAGTCCCAAAATGGCGGGCTTCATCGTGAGGTGACGCCCCATGCCATACACGTCTCCGCACGCGGGCCTGCTGTCTTGTGGACTCTCCGTGCCTCGAAGGGGTGAAAGCACAGAACCTCTTCCAGAAGGAGGGCGCGATGTCGCCCGTTCAGACTGTCCTGCTGTTTGCCGAGGCCATCGCCGATCCGTCCGGCCCGCAGGCCGCCGCTCTCGGCCGCGCGATCCGCAACGTCGGCTTCGCCGCCTCGGGCGCGGCGAACACGGTCGCCGCGATCCGCCGGCTGCGCCACCGCCAGCCGTCGGCCGCCCCGGCCTGCGAGACGTGCCGGGCCCGCCCGGCGACCGACACCGAGTAGGCCGACGAGCCGTCGGTCCGGGGCAGCAACCTGGCCGACGGCCCCGGCGGACCTGGCCAAGAACCACCCGCCTCGAACGAGGCTATATTGCGGTGCATGTGCGATTAACTATGTGCGCAAAATGCGGTTAAATATGCTACCTTTCTCGTATGGAGGTATGTGATGAGTGAGATCTACGCGGCGGTGGACGCGCTGCTGGCGAAGGCCCGGGATGGCGGAGACCTGCCGGAACCCGCTGAGCGAGAGCGGTTGCGGAAGGCGGCCGGCCTGACGCAGGTCGAGGTGGCGGAAGTGCTGTTCACCCGGCGGGAGACCTTCGCGAAGTGGGAGAACGGCACCGCGCAGCCGCGGGCTCCCAAGCGCGGCGCGTACGCGTTCCTGCTCGCCGGGCTGGCGGACATCCACGGCACCCAGGGCCCGGACGGCTGGCTGGCCTTGGCCCGCCGGGCCCGCCCCCTCGACACCACGGCCGACAGCAAGTCCGAGACCTCGGAAGGGGAGTGAGATCCTGATGGACCGTCAGACGTACACCGCCGGGCTCGCTGGCCTGCGCGAGCTGCGCACCGAGATCACGGCCGCGGAGAAGGCGGTCGCGGCCGCGCAGAAGGAGCTGGACAAGCTCGCCGCCCAGCGCGCGCGCCAGGTCGCGGGCCTCGCGGGGTACGAGGCCGCCAAGGCCGACGCGGTCGCCAAGGCGTCCGGCCTCACCCTGGCCGACGTGGTGCGGATCGCGCCGCTGCTGGACCCGACCCCGGCCGCCCTGCGCACCGCCAAGGCCGAGGAGCAGGCCGCCGCCGTTGTCTCCACTGCGGCGCCCGACCAGGCTCCGGTTTTGGTGGCCGAGGCTGCGCCGCAGCCGGTCGGCGCGGTCGCCCCGGCGCTGACCCGCCCCGCCCCGACTCCCGCCGTCGAGCAGCCGGTCCCGGCCGTGGTGATGGCTCCGGCGCCGGACGAGGTCGAGGACCAGGTCGTCGCCGCCGCGACGGTCGCTTCGGTCGCTGCGCCGGTCCGTCCGGTAGCGGAGTCCGGGCCGCGCGAGCTGCCGACCATCCCGGAAGGCCCGGACGCCTCCCGCTACGAGGCGGTGACCAGCGGCCTGGTGTCCAAGCGCCCGGCCTTCACCCAGCAGGCCCGCGCCACGGTGTTTCTGGACGCCGCGACCGGTGAGCTGGCGGTCCGGGACCAGGTGGTGCGCCTGGCCCTGGGTGCGAAGTCGCCGGGGGAGATCCTCGATGCGGTGCTGGCCGCCGCGCCGGGCACGGAGCGGGTCTACGTCACCGCCGGTGCCCCCTGGCACGAGGGTGCCGAGCGGTACTCCACGCTCAAGGACGCGGTCGCGGCCTGGCTCAACACCCCCTCGCCGCGGTGGACCACGGCCGTGGGTTCGGGGCGGGACAAGCTGGCGGGGCACTTCGTCCACCAGCGTCAGCCCGTGGGCCGCTACGCCCCCGCCGCCGCGCCGGACGGGCCGATGGTGGAGGTCCGGTCGATGGGGGAGTGGTTCGATCCGGACGGTGCCGACGTCGCCACCTGCCGCCTGGCGTTCACGCTGTTGTGGCAGGCGCTGCGCCGGCACTGGGACGACGCGGTGTTGATGGGCTCTCCGTCGCAGACGGGCCGAGACCTGTGGACCCGCACCATCCCGACGAAGGGGAAGTGGGCGGGCGGCTACCCGGTCCTGTCGGAGGAGCTGCGCGGCCTGCTGCACGCGACCGCCGGGCAGGGCCGTACCGAGCTGATCCTGCCGCCGCGGGTGCCGGAGCAGCTGCCGGCGTTGGTGGAGTACGACCGGACGTTCGCCTACGCCAAGCATCTGTGGAAGTCCCCGGTCGGTACCCCGCGCCGCATCACCGCGGCCGCGTTCGCGGCGATGTCGCAGGCGGAGCAGACCAAGGCGCTGATGTCCTGCTCGCACTGGAACATCCGCGTGACCGTCCCGGCGGGGTGGAACCACGTCGGCCTGCTCCCGGCGCCGGTGACCGGCGAGCGTGCCTGGGTCTACCCCTCCGACCCCGGCACGACCTTCACGACCTGGGCGGGCGGGGCCGAGGTCCACCTCGCTCTCTCGAACCACCTGATGCCGTGGAAGGTCGAGGTGCTGGACGGCCTGGTCTTCGAGGACGGCAAGCCGCTCGACGAGTGGGGCAAGAAGCTGAAGTCCGCCTGGGCGGACCTCACGAACCTCGCCCGCGTCCATGGGGACGAGCGGCAGCGCACCGCCGCCTACCTCGCCTCCCGCGCGGTCCGCTCGGTGCTGCTGTTCGGCCTGGGCGGCTTCGCCCAGCGCCCGCGCCTGGTCACCGGCACCACCCCGCTCACCGAGGCGCTTCCGGCCGGGGTGGAGATCCTCGGCCAGGACGAGACGGTGGTGACCTGGCAGCGGCAGGCCGGGTTCTCCCGCGACCCCAACGCCCACCCCGAACTGCCCGCCAACGTGTGGTCCGGAGCGAGGGCGGCGCTGCTGGACACCAAGTACCGGGACGGCAAGGAGATCGTCGGCCACGCAGGCGCCCTCCACGCTAAGCCCGGCACGGTCGTTTACTTCGGCACCGACGCCATCGCCCTGACCGAGCGTCAGCCCTGGCCCTACCGGGGCGAGGTGGGCGACTACCTCCTCAAGGGCCACCTCACCGGACCGGTCCCGCACCCCACCACCCAGGAGCAGTACCTGACGCTGCGCGGCCCTGGCCGCGCCGAACTCGCCGCGAAGGGAGCTGAGCAGAGTTGAGCCCCGCCGACCCGCAGAACCCGAACGAGGCCGCCCAGCTCACCCAGCAGTTGATCGACCAGGGCTACACCAAGCGCCAGGTCGCCAAGATCCTCGGCCGCGACGCCAGCCTGGTGTCGCAGTTCTTCACCAAGGGCAAGGGCGCCGCGTTCGTCGGCGCGCTGCGCCAGGTGCTCCGCGCGGTGCGGGGCGGGGTGCGGGACGAGGAGGCGCTGGCCGGGATCGCCGGGGCGAACACCAAGCGGCGCACCACCAAGGGCGGGCAGAAGGCGCGGGTGCGTGGCAAGGACACCATCGGCACCCCGGGCGGGTCCATGGCCGGGCGGGCGGGTAAGCAGGCGATCCGCTCCGGCGCCTCCCACCTCGCGCCCGTGGTCCACGAGACCGGGCAGGCCGGCGGGAAGCTCGCCTTCACCGTGCGGATGAAGGCCGACCAGTACGTCTACTCTGCCGGGTCCGAGAAGGACTCCGGCGGAGTGCGGCGCGGCTTCATCCCCCGCTCGGACGGCACGGAGGAGCGCACCTACGGCTCCAGCTCGTCCGGCGGGTTCGACGCGGCCGAGTGGTCCCAGCGCGTCGCCGACCACCACGGCGACGTCACCGAGGCCATGAAGGCATGGCTGGTGGAGACCGGCCGCGCTGTGGAGGACGCCGACATCGCGTACCTGGAAGTCCGTGCATGGGTGCCCGAGCAGTAGCAGCACCGGGTGGTCTCTCCCCAACCATGACCTGGCCCCGGGGAGAGACCACCCACCGCGGACTGTGCCACACCACCAGCCCGCCCCGATCCGCCGTCTCAGCATCCGAAGGAGAGCCCCGCGCCGTGGACACCACGACCACCACCACCGACATCGAGGACGTCCCCGCCGGACAGCTGGGCCCGGCCTCTCTTCCCGCCCAGGCCGAGCCGCCCGTCCTGGTCAACCCGCTGCCCCTGCACTGGTTCCAGAAGGACGCCGTGGCGGCCGCCGTGAAGGCGGTCAAGATGGGCGGCCGGGCCACGGTCGTCGCGGCCACCGGCTCCGGCAAGACCCTGATCGCCGCCGGCTGCGCCCGCCGCCTCGCGGCGAAGGGCCGGGTGCTGGTGCTGGTGCCGACGATCGAGCTGCTGGAGCAGACCGCCACCGCGTGGTCGCTCAAGGGCGGCCGTCGGGGCCTGGCCGTGGCGGCGTGCTCGCGGGCGGAGGCGCTGGAGAGCGCGGAGGCCGGCGGACGCGTCCACGCCCAGGTGACCACGCAAGCTGCCCGGATCGCCGACCTGGTCACGTCCGCGAAGGCCGGCGAGCCGGTCACCGTCTACGCCACCTACGCCTCCCTCGAGCGGATCGTCACCGCCCACAACGACTTCGGGCTCCCCACGTGGGACCTGGTGGTCATCGACGAGGCGCACAGGACTGCGGGCTCGGAGGGGAAGGCGTGGGCGGCGATCCACTCGGACGAGAAGGTCCCCGCCGCCCGGCGGCTGTACTTCACTGCCACCCCGAAGATCGCCGACGACACCCGGGCGAAGCCGGGCCTGGCCGACCTCACCACGGCCGCCGACGGCCAGGCCGCAGAGCAGCTGCCCGCGCTCTGCTCCATGTCGGACACCAGCATCTACGGCGAAACCGTCTACACCTGGACCCTCGGCCAGGGCATCGAGCACGGCTACCTCGCCGACTACCGCGTCCTGGTCCCCGTCGTCACCGACGAGGACCTCCGGGAGCTCCTCAACCTCCCCGCCGTCGCCGACCTCCGCGGCCAGCGCTCCAACGAGGAACTCCTGCGCCTCGCGCTGCAGATCGCGGTGCTGCGCGCGGTCGCCGACCTCCAGCTGCGCCGGGTCATCACCTTCCACTCCCGCGTGAGCGCCGCCCGGGAGTTTGCCGCCACCATGACCGCCACCGCCCAGCTGCTCCCGGACGCGGACCGCCCGGAGCGGGTGACTGCCCTCGCGGTCGCGGGCTCCGACAAGTTGAAGGACCGGCGGGCGGCGTTCGCGACCTTCTCCGCCTCGACCGGTGAGCGGCCGGGGGAGGAGGGCGAGGAGTGCTGCGTCATCTGCAACTCGCGTCTTCTGTCCGAGGGCATCGACGTGGCCGCGGTTGATGCCATCGTCTTCGCCGACCCCAAGAGCTCGGTCATCGACGTGGTCCAGGCCGTCGGCCGTGCCCTGCGCCAGGCCTACCGGCAGGGCAAGGTCTCCTGGGTCATCATCCCCGTCTACCTCCCCACCCCCGCCATCGGCGACGACACGATCGCCGCCGACCCGGCCGAGATCACCGACGCCAGCCAGGCAGTGAAGGCCGAGGCCGACGACGAGATCGAGGCCTCCTCCTTCCGTACCATCTGGCGCGTCCTGCGCGCCCTCGCCGCCCACGACGCCCGCGTCGTCGGCCGCATCACCGAGCTGCGCACCAAGCGGGCCGGCGAGAAGGACGACATCACCAAGTCCGAGGCGGGCGAGGAGGCCGGTGAAGTCGGAGACGACGGGCAGCCGGCCCCGGAGGAGTCCCCGGTCGACTGGCTGCGGATCAACGCCCGCCGCCACGCCGCCCAGATCCTCCAGACGGTGAAGCTGCGCGCGTTCAACCCGCGCGCCACCGAGTGGCAGCGCATGTTCGCCCTGGCCGACACGTTCCACACCGGGCACCACCACCTCGACCCGACCGACAAGGAACTGCACGGCCCGCTGATCTCCTGGCTCGACCGCCAGCGCTACCTCAAGGGCGCCGACCTGCTCTCGCCGGTGCGGGCCCACGAGCTGGACCAGCTCGGCATGATCTGGGACAAGCACGCCCGCTCCTGGGACCGCGGCTACGCTCACGCCCGCGCCTGGGCCGAAACCCACGGCCACCTCGCGGTCCCGGCCGCCGAGAAGCTGGACGGCCACGCGGTCGGCGCCTGGGTCGGCCGGCAGCGCAAGAACGCGAAGCTGACGGCCGCTCAGGACGCCAAGCTGACCGCCCTGGACGCGATGTGGCGCCTCGACCCGGACTGGAACCGCTCCTACCGCCGCCTGCTCGCCTACCTCGCGAGCGGCGGCACCCTGGACGGCCCGGCCAACCGCACCGGCGGCGAGACGGACCCCACCTTCCGGCCGGGCGCGTGGCTGCGCAAGCAGGACAAGGCCCGCACCGACGGCAAGCTGACGACCCAGCAGACCAACCTGCTCGACGCCCTGGCGGCAGTCGAGGCCGAGCAGCACGAGCAGGACCAGGGCCCGGCCGAGGGCTCGGTCACCTGGTCCGCCGACTGGAGGTGCGACGCCTGCGGCGACGGAGGAGACGCCCAGTTCGAGGACGGCACCAGCGTCGACGCCGACCACGACTGCGACCAAGACGACGGCCCCGAGATCGGCTGGGAGGGCCGCGCCGAGTGCTCCTCCTGCGGCTGGGTCACCGAGACCGACTTCACCGACGGCGAGTACATCGAGTCCAACCACGACTGCGCAGGCGACCAGTAGTAGCACCACCCACGGGGGCGGCCCGGCCCGGACCGTCCCCGCCCGACCGCTCGACCGACGACCGGAAGGCAGCATCCGCGATGACCGACACCACCCGTCCTGGCCCCGCCACCGCGCCCGCCCCACTGGAATTGCTTCCCACCCGTAGCCGGCCGCTGCCCTCCCACCGGGACCTGGGCCGGGCGGTCCTGGACTCGCCGCTGGTGCGCGGGACGGTCTGGTTGCGCTGGTCCGGCCACGACGGCATCCGCACCCTCCACCACAGCGACGGCATCGCCCGCGGCTGGGTGGAGAGGGACGTCGACGGCCACCAGGGCTGGGTGGCCCTGGTCGACGGGCGGCTCGTCACCGCCCGCGACGGCGACGGCCGTGCCCAGCCGGTTCTGCACGCCGAGTCCTGGGAGGCCGGGGTGACCCTGTACTCCGCCCTCGCCCAGCACCCCGCACACCCGGACGACGACCAGAGCACGGACGAGGACGAGAGCGAGGGCCCAGAGGGCGGCCTGCTCGGAGCGATCCGCACCCGCATCCGCCGCCAGGCCGCCGGTTTCACCCTGGATGCCATCGACCAGGCCCTCACCGACGCCTACACCGACCTGCGCGCAGCCGACCGGTACGCCGACGGCGGCGACGAGGGCGGCGTGGGCCACGCCGCGCTCGCCTGCCAGGAGTGGCAGCGCATCCGCGACGAGGTCGCCACCTCCGGCGGCGGGACCTACGACCAAGACCACGACCTCGGCCTGCGCCGTGCCCAGATGACCGCCCGGCACCGCCAAGACGTCGCCGACTGTGCGCGCGAGGCCGCCCAGGAGGCGGGGCTGCGGGTCGACGGTGCGCACCGCCAGCTCGCCGGGGCGGCGGCGGAGCCGCTGTACACCGCGCTGGCCCGGGCCGGACTGCACACCCTGACCGAGGACGACCACCAGGCGGTGCGCCAGCTCACCCACCACCTGGACGCCGCCACGATGCACCAGGTCATGACCTGGTTGGAGCGCACCCGCTCCACCGCCCTCGCCCTGAGCCAGGGTCGGCCGAGCCGGCCCGTCGTACGCCGCGACCCGCTCTGAACCTTCGCCTGGCCGAGGCGAGCGGACCACGGCGCGGGCCCCGGACTTCACGTCCGGGGCCCGCGCCGTCGGTGTCCCGGCCGGCCGCCGGACTCTGGTGCAAGCAGGTGGCAGCCGGCCACGTAGGCGCCCCACCCGCGGGCAATGGGGTGGGAGAGGAGCACCCTGATCCTGCCACCCCGACCGCTCCAGGCCCCGCCCGTCCCGACTCGGGACCAGGTGGCGGGGGCCAGCTCTCGGGTTCGAGGATGGCAGTCTGGACGCTCAGGACGTGGGAGTTGGGCTGGGTCTCTCGAGTTTGTGCAGCTAGTGCGCCTGGAGCCCCATGGCATCTGCCGGTACGTCAGAAGGAGTTCAGCAAAAGCACTTTGAGCGATGGCCAGTGAGCCGGTAGGGTGCGGCCGACGCCGTTGATTGCGGCGGTCAAACGCCTGCGCGCGCGGACCGAGGTCTGCAACCGCACGACTTGGGCTCCTCTCCGCCTGCGACGGCCTCGCCGCCACACACGTAGAGCACTCGAACTGCCGCTGACCGACGTGGTAACGCTACGAAACCCTGAACGGACTGAGGTTCTTCAGAGGCGGAGTGGGTGCGTGGCAGCCCGGATGGCGCCGCGTGACGCGCGGCCAACGCCGGCGTACTACACGCCGGCCATCCCAGAAGGCGCCCCATGAGCATCAGTTCCAAGCCTGGATCCGGCGAGGTCCAGGTCATCCCGGTCAACGGCTTCCGAAACCGCGACGGCGAGTTCGAGCACCGCGTCCCGCCCGTCAGCCAGACGACCAAGGCCCAGACCAACCTCGGCAAGCTCGCCGGGGTTCGCCTCGGTGACAGCCACATCGAGCGCCTCACCTACCTGGCCACCGACCCCCAGGAGCTCGAGGACAGCCGAGTCGAGCGGCACCGGACGGCGTTCGGCTGGCTCTCGATGCTGACTCTCCGGGTCTACGCGCCGATGCTCTCCCCGGCGGTGGAGAACGACCGCCTCCTCGCCGACGCGAACTACGCCGCCGACCCCAACGCGCCCCGCGGCCGGATTGCGCTGTCGATGCCGGCCCCACACGACCGGTACGCGACGCTGGTTCACGGCGACTCGTTCGAGGCTGTGATGGAGGCCGTGGACCGGGCCGCGATCGCCGTGCAGAAGACCAACCCCCAGGAGATCGGGGAGCGTATCGTCGAGCGCCCGCTGACGGTGGTGCCGGCGACGTTCACCGACTCCCCCGGCCAGGCCGTCGAGGACTTCACGGCCGTGGACGGCAACTGCCGGCTGATCTCGTGCCTGAACCTCCTGCCGGTCGAGCGCGGCTGGCTGACCGACGACGCCCGAGACCACAGCCGGATCCGGCTGCTGCCCTCGCACCTCATGCGCCTGCCGCTCGTCGACCGTCGTGAGCTCGCTCGCAAGATCGCCAAGGCGGCTCACAAGCGACTGGCGCAGCCGCCGAAGGGCACCGAGGCGGACCAGAAGGAGCGGAACAAGGCGGCGAGCGCGCTCAACGCGCTCACCGTGCCGGTCCAGGTGATCGTCGGCTACGAGGACGACGACCCGCAACGCGGGATGGAGCGCTTCCCCGCCGCCGTCCGCAGCGTGCTGGTCCGCATGAACGTGTCCAACCAGAAGTTCTCCGATGGCTCCCAGCACGCCGTCGTTGCCGAGGAGATCGTGACCGCCCTCTACGACGAGGGCCTGCTGGACGACGAGCAGTCGGACCCGGACCTGGCGAGGAACCGCCGGGACGTCCTGATCGGCCGGGAGCAGGTGCCCGAGGCGATGGGCGCGCTCGGCCTGGACAGCCTGCCCGACCTGCGCTTCGCCCAGGTCATCCAGGAGCTCACCCGTAAGGGGAACGCTTTCAACCACGTCGTGCGCTCCCAGCTCGGCAAGTCCGGTCTCTACCTGAGCTACCGCAACGGCCCGGTCGTGGAGCTGGGCTTGCGCTCCTACTCGTCGAGCATCGGGGCGAAGGCGCTGGAGTCGATCCGGAAGGCACTGGACACCGGCTGCCTCTGGCAGGACCTGATCGAGACCGAGTGGGCGGTGGAGAACGCCGCCACGGACGGCGCCATCGACGATCTCCGGGACCGCGCCCACACCGGCGATACCCAGGCCACGCTCCTGCTCGGCGTGCTCGGCATGGTCGCCTTGGTGCTCACCGGTCACCTGCGGGCGGCCGGCGGCTCGGCGGAGGACACCGTCGGCACCACCATTGCCCGCACCAGCGTCGGGCAGATCATCAAGGGCCTTCTGGAGACCGAGCCCGGGCGTGAGCTCCTGGCCGACGCGGTGAAGCGCTCCCGGGCCGGCCGCCCGCTGCGCTGGTGGGACAGCGAGTCCAAGTCCCTGGTGGAGCAGGAGGCGGACTGGGCGACCTCCACCTTCAACGCCTACCTGCGCCAGGCCGTCCGGCACAGCTTCACCTCCGAGGCAGAGCGCAACAACCCCGCCGCCAAGGAGGCCGCGCGCCTCACCCAGTTCCAGGAGGCGGTGTCCACCGCGAAGGACCGGCTGATGGACCTCATCGAGATGCGCGACGAGAACGGCACCATCGACAAGATCGCCTGGCTCGAGGTGGAGCCGACCTTCGCGATCCTCGCGGGCATCACCGCTCGCCTCGGCAAGATCGCCGAGTCGGAGCCCCTGTCGGACAACTGGTGAGCGCCCCGGTGTGGCAGGGCGTCGCCACGATGACCCCCGCGCGCTACGCCGTGCTGGCCGGCCTGATCGGCCCCTGGCTGGAGGAGTACCGGGACTCCCCGATCTCGATCGGGGAGGACAGCGGGAACGAGCGTCGCGCCATCTACATCCCGGTGAACGGGGAGGGTGTGGCCTGCTACTGCGGCCGGACCCGACCCGAGAGGGCGCTCTGCGGGGGCGCCGCTTCGGTACGTATCCGTCAGCACATGGCGGAGTCCAGGTCCAAGCGGGAGGAGTGGGCGGCCTACTGGGTGCTGCCGCTCCGCGCCGATACCCCGGCCGTCGTGGTCGGTGAGTTGGAACGGACGGTGGCCGCTCGCCTCGGCGTTCCTCTCGTCAATCGCCGCTGGCGTAGCCGCTGATGATCCATCCCGGGGGCGGGGCAACCGCCCCCGGGATGCGACTCTCATGTCTGCTTGGACGCTCATGCGCACGTACCCTCGCACGGCCACCCGGTCGCGTGACGGAGGAGAGGAGCTGTACACGTGGTGAGTGCGTCCCCGGGTGACGGGCAGGGCGGGATGGTCTTGTATCCGACCACGCTCAAGTGGGGCCGCGAGACGTACTCGCGGCATCCTGAGCCGGTGAGCTGGTGCTGCCACGGCCACGTGCCGGGGCTCGACCAGGCCACCTATCGGCGAGCCGTCTCCGTCCATGAGGCCGGCCACACGGTTGTCGCCTTCCATGTCGGGATGCACGTCAAGCGCGTCGAGATCACAGGGCACACCCGGGACTTGGGTTGCGGGCCGCGGCTGGAGCTGGAGGGCGCGATGAGCCCAGGCGACTACGAACTGGCGCACTCGGCCGTGGTGAAGCAGTTGGCGGCAGGGGAGCGGGCCGAGCAGCGATGGCTCCGGGATGCTGGCCTCTGGACTCAGGAGCGCGGGTGGGCTGCCGAGATGGGGGCCTTGAACGACCGTGATATGGCCATCCCGAGGCTTCAGATGTTCACCGGGAGCGATGACTTGGCGACCGTGCTCGGTGCGTACGTTCTGTTCGGCGACCAGGTCGAAGAAGTCCTCGATCAGCACTGGCAAGCGGTGATCGCCGTGGCCGCAGCCCTTGATGACGCAAGTGAACTGACGGGTGATCAGGCGGCGGCTCTCGCTGGACTGCCGAATCCGAGGCCCGCCTGAGCCACTCTCGGAGTCCTGGCCCCGGTCGGCCCTGCTCGGCCTATCCGGTCTGGTGGCTGCTGGCCCCGGCCTGCTCTGGCTGCCCGGCCTCTGCTCTGCTCCTGCCGGACCGCCGCTCTGGCCCTGCTGCTCGGCCGGGTTCGCCGCCCCGGCCGGCTCCGCTCGGCTGCCTCGGTGCGGGCCTCCAACTAGCGGGTGTTAGTTGGAGGCCCGGGGGCGGTTGCGTGACATGGTGGGTGTGGCGGAAGGTTGCCGGGGTTCTGGGTGCCTGGTTTCTGCTGTGACCTCCTGGCGTTTCTCGGGCCCGGTTCGGGGTTTGGTAGACCAATCTGGCTCGTCGTTCGGCTGTTGGTCGGGCGGGCCGGGGGCTCTGCGAGCCGGTCTAGTTTCGGTGACTTTCGGTGGTCGGCAGCCGGGGCTGGCCGGGGCGGCCCGGGTTGGGTGGGTGTCCGGGGCCCGGGCCGCGTTCCGGGGTGTTTTCTAGAATTGTCGACCCGTTGGAAAAGCCTAAGTTTCCGGGAAGATTTATCTTGAGGGGCTGTCTTTGCCTTAATCCTCGCGGAACCAGGAAGACCATTGAGGTCGGGCTTCGTCTGTGAATAGACCTGCCTTGATTCGAAGGGCGCGGCTGGGGTGCATAAGCATTGAACTGTTGGGTGCGAACTTGGGCAGTTGGTTGGGGTCCCAGCCCTTAAAGTTTGTCTGGCGGCCGTTGGCGAGCTGGGGCCACTGTTGTTGGGGTTGCGTGATCAGGTCTGGCGTTGTCCTGCGATCGGCCCAGGTGCGCGCTGCAGCTGAGGCACAGAGACGGGTGACGTTGACAGCGGTGAGTAGTGCTCCCCGCATTGTGACCGTTGCGTCCTCAGTGAGGCAGTCGGCGAGGGGGCGGCCGCTTCGGGCGATCGCTTCAGCGTCGGTCCAGTCGGGGGCCTGGCACAGCGGGTGGAGGAACCCTGCAGCCTGCCGAGGGTCTTGGATGGTGATCGTGAGGCGTCGAGCCCGGTGAACCAAGGTGTTGCGCATGTGATCGAGCCACGGCAGCCAGTCCTCCGGGCCCTCGTTGATGGCGTCTCTCAGCTCCCCAACCAACTTGAGTTGGACGGCTCTACCGGGCATGCCTTCAGGTAGAGCTCCTTTGGGGCTCGGTTTGTCCAAGTTGAGGTGGGAGATGTCAGCTCTCACGATTTTGGTGCTCAGCCCCGCGACACCGATGACCAAACCGGCAAGGTTGTCCATGACACTGCCCACCGCGCGGAAGAACGCTCCTAGGTGAGCATCGGCCTCGACACGCCGGTTCTCCGTTTCAAGGTCGGGATCCAGCCAGCGATCGCCGAGGAGGGAGCGGGTCAGGACGCGTCGTTTGAACCATTGGGTTTCCGCTTCCTGAGCCTCGCTGAACCGATGGACGTGCATGGCTGCCTCCACGAGGTTGTCCTCTGTGGAGCTGGTCAGGCTGAGGAGGTAGTCGCCGACGAGGATTCTCCGAGGTGTATCCAGATGGCCTGTCCACCAGCTGACGCCGCCTGCTTGGGGGTCAAGGTCACTCAGGATTGCTTCATGGACGGCAGACAATGGGAGCAGTGCAGGGCGCGCAATGTTGCGGTAGAGGTCCATCCTGCATTGTGAACAGATCTCGAGTACTTGGCGCATGAATTTTGACTTTGGCCCTCTCCTGCCCGGGCCAGCCCTGCCCTGCTGTGCTGCTGTCTCCGGGAGGTGGCAGGCCGCGCCCCGGCCTTGTCCTGGCGCGCTGTGTCTCCGCGCTGGGGGCCGCAGGCCACCACCACCCGCCACCTCGCCACGTTCGCCGGTGCCGTAGCCCCTGCTATCACCCTCCACTCCGCCCCGTCATGCTCGCCGGTGCCGCAGGCTCCCGGCCCCGCGCCCGCTCCGGTGCCGGGCCGTCAGGCCCCGGCCGCACTGCCCATGGCCCGGCCGTCAGGCCCCGGCCCCGCGCCGTCCACGGCTCGGCCGTCAGGCCAGCCTCTTCGCGGCCGTCGGGCCGGTGCCCACGCGGCCCCGGGCCGCCCGTGCTGGGGAGGGCGGTGGCCTCCTGGAGGGCGGGGGGTGGTGGTGTGGGGCTGCGCTCCGGTTGGGTGGTGGTCCCTGTCCTGGTTCGGGGTGGGGACTGCCTCGGGTGGGGTGCGGCTGTGGTGGGGGCGGGGTGCCTGACACCTTTTGCATCCCGGCACCCCGGAGTCTGGACAGCTTTTGCATGTTCGCCCGGTCGTGGGCGGGAGGGCTGCGGGTGTTGCTCGGTGAGGGGTGGCGGCAGGGGCCTCGGAGCCGGTCTCGGGGCCCGGTCCTGGGGTGCCAGCGGTGCCCGGTCGGCGGGCCTGCGCGACGCCCGCCAGGTGCCTGCCTCGAGCTGCCTCCGCGCCCCGTGCCGGTGCCCGCCGCTGCGCCCGGCGGGGGCCGGGGCCGGGCCCGCCGACGGCAGGGTCGGCGCGGGCGGAGGCGGCCTTCAGCGCGGTGTTGGGTGAGCGCCTGGTGGTCGTCCTTGGCCTCCGCGGCCCCACCACCTCGGTGCCCTGCCGTCGTCCCGGTCGGCTCCTGCCGCTCGCTGCTCCCCGTGCCCTGGCGGTGTCCCGGAGCCCGACCGGGTGCCCCGCCGTACCCGTCCCGCCCCTGCTGCCACCCCGGCCGTACGCCGGCACCGCCGCCCCCTTGAGAGCTGCCTCTGCCCCTGCGGGGCCCGCCAGGGCGCCGCCCGGCCCCTCGCCCAGCTCTCTTGTACTCCCTGAGGCCGCAGGCCGCCCCAAGAGCCGCCACGGCGCCCCGCCAGGCACCCGCCCCGCGCGGCTGCGCCCGATGCCGGTATCGGGGATGGCCTTTCACCGGGAATTCGCGCGATATCGTGAACGGGACACTCGGATTCCGCCGTCCCGTCAGGGACGGTGCTCTTACCGGCAATTCGCGCCACATCGTCAACGCCGAATCGGACGCCCCGTCAGGGGTGGCCCTGCTACCGGCGATTCGCGTCACATCGTTAACGCTCCCGGCCGCAGGCCGGAACGGGCCCCATGGCGGGCCGCAGGCCCGTGCCGTATTCACGCCCGCCACCCACCCAGTTGAGGCCCCGTCAGGGGCCGCCGCCCGCACGCCGATTCGCCATCGGCGAATCGCCCCCGCCACCCACCCGCCCCCGGCCCGTGTGAGGGGCTCGTACGTGGGCGAATCGGCCGGGGTATTGCCTCTTCGAACAGTTCCAGTGCAACA
>NZ_JBSGEL010000073.1:0-37290 GCF_053602875.1 Kitasatospora sp. NPDC004289
GACGGCGGTCAAGTTGCAGGCGAGCCGCCTTCCGACCCGCGCAGTTCCTCGCGCCCCCGGGCCTCCCGGCCCGGCAGGGCAGCGCCCCGCAGGGGCGCGGGGAACGGCGCGCGGGGGGACAGCAGCACGGGCAACTGGCTGACGGCGGTCAAGTTGCAGGCGAGCCGCCTTCCGACTCGCGCAGTTCCTCGCGCCCCCGGCCTCACCTCTTTTCGCCGGGGGTCGTGCCAGGATGACGATATGACGCAGAGTCGGGCATATCGCCCATGACGGCCGAGGACGCCGATGCCGTCGCGCTGGTCCTGATCCCGGCCTGTGCCGTCGCCGCGCCGCTGCTGGCGGACCGCCTCCAACGGTGGCTCGCCGTCCCGACCGTGGTGTTCGAGATCGTGCTCGGCGTGCTGATCGGCCCGGACGTGCTGCACTGGGCCGACGTCGGCGACCTGGTGGACGCGCTGTCGCAGTTCGGCCTGGCGATGCTGATGTTCCTCGCCGGCTACGAGATCGACTTCGCGCGGCTGCGCGGCGGGCCGCTCAAGCGGGCGGTCGCCGCCTGGCTGGTCACCGTCGTGCTGGCGCTCGGCTTCGGGGCGCTGATCAACCCGAGCCCGCTGAACGGCGCGTTCGCCGGCCTCGCGCTGACCACCACCGCGCTCGGCACCATCCTGCCGATCCTGCGCGACTCTGGGGTGCTGCCGACGCCGTTCGGGTCGATGACGATGGCCACCGGGGCGGTCGGCGAGTTCGGCCCGATCGTGGCCATCGCGGTGCTGCTGAGCGGCAACACGCCCGCCAAGTCGGCGGTCATCCTCGGCGCGTTCGCCCTGATCACGGTCGCGGCGGTGGGCTACGCGCGCCGTCCGCGCCCGGACTGGGCGACCCGGCTGATCCGGCGGACCATGCGGACCTCGGGGCAGTTCGCGATCCGGCTGGTGATGCTGGTGCTGGCCACGATGGTGGGGGCGGCGATCTGGCTGAGCCTGGACATGCTGCTGGGCGCGTTCACCGCCGGGATCGTCTCCAGGCTGCTGCTCTCCGAAGTGGCGGAGGCCGAGGAGGAGGTGATCGAGGCCAAGCTGGAGAGCATCGGATTCGGCTTCCTGGTGCCGGTCTTCTTCGTGGTGAGCGGGATGAACTTCGACCTGAAGGCCCTCCTCGACGACCCGGGGACCCTCCTGCTGGTGCCGCTCTTCCTGCTCCTGCTGCTGGTGTTGCGCGGAGTGCCGGCCGCCCTGCTGGCCCCGCCGGAGCTGGGCCGGCGGGACAGGGCCGCGCTCGGGCTGTTCGGGGCCACGGCGCTGCCGCTGGTCGTGGTGATCACCACCATCGAGGTGGACGACGGGCGGCTGCCCTCGTCCACGGCGGCGGCGCTGGTGGGGGCCGGGATGCTCTCGGTGCTGCTCTTCCCGCTGCTGGCGCAGCGGCTGCGCGGACAGGGCACGCCGCCCCCGCCGGAGGGAGCTCCCCGGGTGCGGGCCGAGAGCTGGTGAGGTGCGCGGCCGGAGGTGACGGAGTGTCGGTCACCACCGGGCGGCGCCCCGGCGCGCGGGCCTACCGTCTATGCATGGCAACCGACGGCCTGGCGATCCTCGCCTCCCCCAGCACCGAGGCGGTGCCGCCCGTCGTCGTGATCCCGCCCGCTCCGCCCGCGCACCCGATACCAGTGGTCCCGCTCTGGCACGCGGCACCGGACCGGCTCCTCCGCGAGACCGGCCGCCCGCGCGACCCGGCCTGACGTCCAGCGCCACCCAGCGCCACCCGGCCCGACCGCACGGCACCGAACCGCACCGGCACCGGCACCGGCACCGGCACCGGCACCGAGCCGGCACCACCGCGAGGCAGCACAGCACCGACCCGTCCGCACGGGCGCACCCCTCCCTTCCCCCGGCCCCACCGACCACGGCGAGACCGACAGGACTCCCCCACGCCGGTCAGGCTCGCCCTTCCCATCCCGCAGGCCCCGGCCCTCCCCCGGCCGGGGCCTGCGGCGTGCGGGGCCCGTACCTGACGGCCGGTCAGATCACCCCCGCCTGGCGGGCGGCCTCGTCGAAGGCGCGGGCGGCCTGGCCGGCCCGGTACGGGGTGAGGCGGCGGTGGAAGTCGCGGAGGTACTCCACCGTGCGGGCGGAGCGCATCTCGCCGGCCGCGCGGAGCGCCTCGGTGGCCAGGCCGCAGGCCTCGTCCACCTCGCCGAGGCCGAGGCGCGAGCTCGCGAGGACCAGGCGGCAGAGGATGCGGCTGCGGGCGAAGGCCGGGGTGCGCAGCCTCAGGGACTTCTCGGCGTGCTGCGCGGCGGGCCGCCACTGCTGGAGGTCGCGGTAGCAGTGGGCGAACTCGTCGGCCAGCTGGGCCTCGTCGAAGTACCGCGCCCAGGAGGGGAGTTCGTCGCTGGGGCGGGCGATGCCCAGGGCCCGTTCGCAGCGCACCAGGGCGGTGGTGCAGGCCCGGACGTCGCCGAGCAGGGCGTGGCCGCGGGCCTCGGCGGCGTGCATCAGGGCCTGGACGGTGGGCGCGGCGGCGGTGCCGACGCCCTGCTGGGCGACGCGCGCCAGCTGGATCGCCTCCCGGCCGTGGCCGAGGTGGACGGCCTGCTGGCTCATGGTGGTGAGCACGTAGCCGCCGAGCACGCGGTCCCCCGCGGCCTGGGAGAGCCGTAGCGCCTGGACGAAGTAGCGCTGGGCCAGGCCGTGGGCGGCGATGTCGAAGGAGGTCCAGCCGGCCAGCCTGGTCAGGTCGGCGACGGCGCCGAACAGCGCGCGGCCGATCTGCTCGCCGTACCGGCCGCGCAGCATCGGCTCGGCCTCGCTCTCCAGGTAGCGCACCAGGGCCTGCCGGGCGTGGCCGCCGCCGTAGGCGTGGTCGAGGGCGCGGAAGAGGTCCCCGACGGCGCGGATGGCGGCGATGTCGCCCCGGCCGACCCGCAGCGTCGGACGCTGCTCGCGGGCCTCCTGCTCACCGAGCGGCGGCAGGCCGCCGCGGCTCTGGGCGGGGACCCGGCCGGGCACCCGGGGGACGGCCACGCCCCGGGCGGGCGGCACCACGCCGCGCGCACCGGCCTGCGGTCCACCGGGCAGCGACGGACGGGCCGCTGACGGTGCGTCGGGCAGGCCGGGCACCGAGCCGTCGCGGGCCACCCGTTCGTCGGTGCGGCCGATCAGCCAGTCCCGGCTGGGCACCACCAGGCCGGCCGGGGTGAAGGCGATCCGGCGCAGCTCGGACTGCAGGCCGGTGTCCTTGCGCCACATGGAGGCGACGATGTCGACCGCCTCCTGCGGCGATTCGGCGAACTCCAGCCCGGCGTAGACCGGGGCGCAGGCGTCCAGGCCGATGTCCTGGGCGGTGAGCCGGCGGCCCAGGCGGCGGGTGAAGACCTCGGCGATCAGCGCGGGGGTGGCGCCGCGCGGCTGCTGCCCGCGCAGCCAGCGGGTCACGGAGGTCTTGTCGTAGCGGAGGTCCAGGCCGTGCTCCAGGCCGAGTTGGTCGACCCGGCGGGCCAGCCCGGCGTGCGAGAAGCCGGCCTCCTCGATCAGTGCGGCGAGACGTGGGTTCTGGGTCCGGTCCCCTGAGGTGGTGTCAGCGGCGCGGGCCCGGTCCCCGGGCAGCGCCTCGGCCCCGGCGGCCCGCTCGTGCGGATCGTCGAGGTGCGGGTCGTGCGGATCGTGCGGGTCGAGCTGTCCGTACGCCGGGCTGTCGGTTGCAGGCCGTTGGGGCATATCTGTCTCACCTCTCGAGCGCCCCACCAGCCCCCACCTGTCTGGAGGTGCGCCCCCTGTCGGGAATCGGCGCGAATGTAGCGAGCATTTCGCCGCTATGGGTGGATCTGGGCGGGCAATCCTCCGAACGGGTGATGCAATGGCGCCCGTTGTAGGGAAGGTGCGTCGGTGGGTGTTTGGCTTGGACCGAGCCTGTCGCCGAATGGACCACCTGGTTTCGTCCACCACGGCTCCGCGCCACCCTGTGTGGTCCCGGCACATATGAGCGAGGGCCGCCACTTCCTACCGTTCTCGGCCATGGACACCTCTTCAGCCCGGCCGCTGGACGGCCGTACGGCACTGGTCACCGGCGCCGCCTCGGGCATCGGCCGGGCCTGCGCCGAGGCCCTGGCGGCGGCCGGCGCCCGGGTCTACGTCGTCGACCTGGCCGCGGCCCCGGCCGAGGAGCTCGCCGCCCGGATCGGCGGCGTCCCGGTGGTCGCCGACCTGGGCGACCCGGCGGCCGCCGACGCGCTGCCGGACGACGCCGACATCGTCGTCAACAACGCGGGCCTCCAGCACGTCGCGCCGGTGCACGAGTTCCCGCCGGACCGCTTCGCCCTGATCCAGCGGGTGATGGTGGAGGCGCCGTTCCGCATCCTGCGCCGGACCCTGCCGCACATGTACGAGCAGGGGTGGGGACGGGTGGTCAACATCTCCTCGGTGCACGGCCTGCGCGCCAGCCCCTTCAAGTCCGCCTACGTGACGGCCAAGCACGGCCTGGAGGGCCTGAGCAAGACCGTCGCCCTGGAGGGCGCCCCGTACGGCGTCACCAGCAACTGCATCAACCCGGCCTACGTCCGCACCGCCCTGGTGGAGAAGCAGATCGCCGCCCAGGCGCTGGCCCACGGCATCCACGAGGACGAGGTGGTGGAGCAGATCATGCTCGAACGCACCGCCGTCAAGCGCCTGATCGAGCCCGACGAGGTGGCCCAGCTCGCCGTCTGGCTGTGCTCCCCGACCGCCTCCTACATCACCGGGGCCTCCCTCCCGGTGGACGGCGGCTGGACCGCACACTGATCCCCCCTGCAACTCCCCTCCCCCCAAGAAGTGGTGACGCATGCCCAGTTCTCCCGACGCCGCGAGAACCTCCGGCGCCTCCCTCAAGAAGGTCGTCGGCGCGAGCCTGATAGGTACCACCATCGAGTGGTACGACTACTTCCTGTACGGCACCGCCGCCGCGCTGGTCTTCAACAAGGTCTTCTTCCCGAACAGCGACCCACTGACCGGCACCCTGCTCTCCTTCCTCACCTACGCCATCGGCTTCGCCGCCCGCCCGATCGGCGCGCTGGTCTTCGGCCACTTCGGGGACCGGATCGGCCGCAAGAAGCTGCTGGTGCTGAGCCTGCTGCTGATGGGCGGCTCCACCACCCTGATCGGCGTGCTGCCGACGTACCACCAGATCGGCGTGGCCGCACCGCTGCTGCTGACCGCGCTGCGGCTGGTGCAGGGCTTCGCGCTCGGCGGCGAGTGGGGCGGCGCGGTGCTACTGGTCTCCGAGCACGGGGACGCGAAGCGGCGCGGCTTCTGGGCCTCCTGGCCGCAGGGCGGCGCCCCGGCGGGCAACCTGCTGGCGGCCGGCGTGCTCTCGCTGATGACCGCGGTGCTGTCGGACGAGGCCTTCGTGTCCTGGGGCTGGCGGGTGCCGTTCCTGCTCTCCGCGCTGCTGGTGATGGTCGGCCTGTGGATCCGGCTGGCGGTGGACGAGTCCCCGCTGTTCCAGCAGGCGCTGGCCGCGGCCGCGGCGCGCGAGGCGCAGGCGCCCGAGCAGCCGCCGCTGGTCGCGGTGCTGCGCCACCACTGGCGCGAGGTGCTCACCGCGGTGGGCGCGCGGATGGCGGAGAACATCTCCTACTACGTGATGACCACCTTCGTGCTGGCCTACGCGGTGGGCCACGTGCACCTGCCCAAGCAGACCGCGCTCAACGCGGTGCTGATCGCCTCGGCCGTCCAGTTCGCGCTGATCCCGCTCTTCGGAGCGCTCTCCGACCGGGTCGGCCGCAAGCCGGTCTACCTGGTCGGCGCGGTCGGGGTCGGCGTCTGGGCCTTCGTCTTCTTCGGACTGGTGGACACCAAGAGCTTCGGCTCGCTGCTGCTCGCGGTCACCGTCGGGCTGGTCTTCCACTCGGCGATGTACGCCCCGCAGGCGGCCTTCTTCTCCGAGCTGTTCGCCACCCGGATGCGGTACTCCGGCGCCTCCATCGGCGCCCAGTTCGCCTCGGTGGCGGCCGGCGCCCCCGCGCCGCTGATCGCCACCGCCCTGCTCAAGGACTACGGCAGCTCCACCCCGATCTCGGTCTACGTGGCGATCGCCGCCGTGATCACCGTGGTCGCCGTCCTCTGCGCCCGCGAGACCCGCGGCCGCGACCTCGCCGAGGTGGGCGCCGACGAGGCCCCCGCCCTGGCCAAGGTCTGATCGTTCGTCACGCGGCGGCCGGTACCAGTGCGGTACCGGCCGCTGCGCACCCGGCAGAGAACTGGCACGATGGCCCGCACCATGGACGACCCGCCCCTCCCCAGCAGCGCCGCCGCCCTGCGGCGGCTGCTCGACCTGCTCGCCTCCGGCGCCGCCACCGAGGACTTCGGCGAGGTGCTCGCCGAGGCGCGCCGCCGGGGCGCCCCGGCGGCGGTGCTGGCCGAGATCGACGACGCCACCTGGCTGGCCCTGCGGGTGCACCGGACGCTGCGTCAGCACCGGCGCCGGGAGGCCGAACTGACGGCGCTCTTCGACACCGCCGGGGACCTGGCCGCCTCCCGGGACCTGGACTCCGTCCTGCAGGCCATCGTCCGCCGGGCCCGGATGCTGCTCGGCACCGACACCGCCTACCTGACCCTGCCGGACCGGGCCGCCGGGGACACCTACATGCGGGTCACCGACGGCTCCGTCTCCGCGCTCTTCCAGAACCTGCGGCTCAGCCTCGGCGACGGCCTCGGCGGCCTGGTCGCGCAGTCCGCCCGCCCGTACGCCACCCCGGACTACCGGACCGACGAGCGCTTCCACCACACCGGCACCATCGACGCGGGCGTGCTGGACGAGGGCCTGGTCGCCATCATCGGCGTGCCGCTGCTGCTCGGCGGCCAGGTGATCGGCGTGCTGTTCGCCGCCGACCGCTCGGCCCGGGCCTTCTCCCCCGACGAGGTGGCCCTGCTCTGCACCCTGGCCGCGCACGCCGCCATCGCCCTGGACACCGCCAACTCCCTGGCCGAGACCCGGGCCGCACTGGCCGAACTGAACACCGCCAACGCCGTCATCCAGGCCCACTCCGAGGCCGTCCAGCGCGCCGAACGGGCCCACGACCGCCTCACCGACCTGGTGCTGCGCGGCGCGGAGGTCCCCGACGTGGCCGCCGCGGTGGCGGCCCTGCTCGGCGGCGAGGTGGGCGTGTACGACGCCGAGGGGCTCGTACTGTCCGGGCGCGCGCCGGGGCCTGACGGACTGTCGGAGCTCGCCGCCGCCTCGCGCGCCGAGGGGCGCGCCGTCCGGCACGGCGACGCCTGGATCTGCGCGGTGCTGGCCGGCCAGGAGCCCCTCGGCGCCATCGTGCTGCTCGGCCGGCCGGGGCTGGACGACGCCGACCGCCGCCTGTTCGAACGGGCCGGGGTGGTCACCGCCCTGCTGCTGCTCCTGCGCCGCTCGGTGGCCGAGGCCGAGAACCGGGTCCGCGGCGAACTGGTCGCCGACCTGCTCACCGCCCCCGGCCGCGACCCGGCGGGCCTGGTCGCCCGCGGCCGACGCCTGGGCGTCGACCTGAACCGCCCGCACCTGGTGCTGGTCGCCGCCGCCCCGCCCGCCGCCCCGCCCGCCGAACGGGCCCGGCTCGCCGGAGCCGCCGCCCGCTACCTGTTCGGCGCCCGCGGCCTCAGCGCGGAGCACGGCGAGGCCGTGGTGCTGCTGCTCCCCGACGAAGGGTCACCGAGCGCGGGCGAGGCCGCCGCCCAGGCCGCCGAACGCCTGGCCCGGCTCACCGGCACGCCGGTGACGGTCGGCGCCGGACGGGTCGCCACCGGGCCGGTCGAACTGGCCGCCGCGTACGGGGAGGGGCTGCGCTGCGTCCGAGCCCTGCGGGTGCTCGGGCGGGACGGGGACGGCGCCTCCGCCGCCGACCTCGGCTTCCTGGGCGTCCTGCTCGGCGACGGGCACGACGTGGCCGCCTTCGTCCGGGCCACCCTCGGGCCGCTGCTCGACTACGACGCCCGGCGCGGCACGGAGCTGGTCCGCACCCTGCGCTCGTACTTCGACTGCGGCGGCAGCCTCACCCGCGCCAAGGACGAGCTCCACGTCCACGTCAACACCGTCGTCCAACGCCTCGACCGCGTCGAGGTCCTGCTCGGCCCGGACTGGAACCACCCGGAACGGTCGCTGGAGCTCCAACTCGCCCTCCGCCTGCAGCTTCTCGCAACGCCATAAGTGGTCACGCCGGGGGCGCGAGGAACTGCGCGCGGGGGAACGGCAGCACGGGCAACTGGCTCGACTGCCCCGACCTGGCCCTGGTCCGCCTTCCGTACTCGCGCAGTTCCCCGCGCCCCTGGTGCCCTCCGGGCACCACGAGCCGGCGGCGTACAGTGGCGTGGTCGGTTTTGACGCCTGGCAAGGAGCAGCGGTGAGCGAGCACGTACGGTTCGTGCACATGGGCATAGGCGAGCGCTCGGTCCCCTACGAGGAAGCCTGGGCCGAGCAGCAGCGGCTCCACGAGCTCCGCGTCGCCGACGAGATCCCCGACACCGTGCTGCTGCTGGAGCACCAGCCGGTGTACACCGCCGGCAAGCGCACCAACCCCGAGGACTACCCCCTGGACGGCACCCCCGTGGTGCAGGTCAACCGGGGCGGCGAGATCACCTGGCACGGCCCGGGCCAGCTGGTCGGCTACCCGATCGTGAAGCTGCCGGACCCGATCGACGTGGTCGCGTACGTGCGCCGCCTCGAGGAGGCGCTGATCCGCGCCTGCGGCGAGGTCGGCATCGCCACCACCCGGATCGAGGGCCGCAGCGGCGTCTGGAAGCTCGGCGCCGAGATCCCCGGCGCGGTGGTGGACCCGTCCGAGGTGGTCGAGATCGGCAAGCTGACCCTGCGGATGGGCCTGCCGCTCGGCATCGACCCGCGCCTGGCGGGCCCCGAGTACGCGCCCTCCAACGCGGGCCAGCGCGGCGACGACCGCAAGCTGGCGGCGATCGGCGTCCGGGTCGCCCGGGGCGTCACGATGCACGGCTTCGCGCTCAACTGCGACCCCGACATGACATGGTTCGACCGGATCGTGCCCTGCGGGATCCGGGACGCCGGGGTCGGTTCGATCAGTTCCGAACTGGGCCGCGACTTCGGCGTCGCCGCAGCCCTGCCGGTGGTGGAGCGGCACCTGCGCGAGGTGCTGGCCGAGCTGCCGGAGCCCGCCCTGGCCCGCTGAGGCCCCCGGCACCCCGCCCCGCGCGGGAATGCCACCCGCCCGTCACGCGCTGTCGCCCCTGCGAATACAGGGCACGCGCCCGGTGAAACCCGCACAAGCACAGGCGTACCCTAGGGGTACCCCGTCTAGTTCTAGGAGTCGCACGTGTCCGCTGTCGCGCCCGACGGCAGGAAGCTCCTCCGCCTGGAGGTCCGCAACAGCGAGACCCCCATCGAGCGGAAGCCCGAGTGGATCAAGACCCGAGCCAAGATGGGGCCCGAGTACAACGCCCTCCAGTCGCTGGTGAAGAAGGAGGGGCTGCACACGGTCTGCCAGGAGGCCGGCTGCCCCAACATCTTCGAGTGCTGGGAGGACCGCGAGGCCACCTTCCTCATCGGCGGTGACCAGTGCACCCGCCGCTGCGACTTCTGCCAGATCGACACCGGCAAGCCCGCCGACTTCGACCGGGACGAGCCGCGCCGGGTCGCCGAGTCCATCGTCACGATGGACCTCAACTACGCCACCATCACCGGCGTCGCCCGCGACGACCTGGAGGACGGCGGCGCCTGGCTGTACGCCGAGACCGTCCGCCAGGTGCACGCGATGACCGCCGGCCGCGAGGCCGGCCGCACCGGCGTCGAGCTGCTCATCCCGGACTTCAACGCCGTGCCCGAGCAGCTGGCCGAGGTCTTCTCCTCCCGCCCCGAGGTGCTCGCGCACAACGTCGAGACGGTGCCCCGGATCTTCAAGCGGATCCGCCCCGCCTTCCGCTACGAGCGCTCGCTGGACGTCATCACCCAGGCCCGCGCGGCCGGGCTGGTCACCAAGTCCAACCTCATCCTGGGCATGGGCGAGACCCGCGAGGAGGTCAGCCAGGCGCTGGCCGACCTGGTCGGGGCCGGCTGCGAGCTGATCACCATCACCCAGTACCTGCGCCCCTCGGTGCGGCACCACCCCGTCGAGCGCTGGGTCAAGCCGCAGGAGTTCGTCGAGCTCCAGGAGGAGGCCGAGGAGCTGGGCTTCGCCGGCGTCATGTCGGGCCCGCTGGTTCGCTCCTCGTACCGCGCCGGGCGGCTGTACCGGCAGGCGCTGGAGCACCGCGAGCGCGCGGCGGTCTGATCGGACGTACGGCGGGAGGCCGGGGCGAACGCCCCGGCCTCCCGGCCGTTCCGGAGCACCGCGGACCGTTCAGGTCCGTTCCTGCGGGCTTTTCATCGGGCTTTGACCGTTCGGTCACCGCCCGGCAACACAGGAGGGGGACCCTGACAGCATGCAGAAGAAGACCGGAGTCCTGGTTTACGCACTGCGCCGCACCGAGCGTGCCCTGCTGGCCGGCGGCCAGCTGAGGGCCCGCCGCAACGCCTGGTCGGCGGTCGTGGAGAACCGGCAGCACGCCGCGGACCGCGCCGAGGTGGCCGGGCTCTTCCCGGCCGAGGCCGACGGACAGCGCCGCCACGCCTGACCTGCGCGGTCGCCGGACGGCCGGCGGACGGCCGGCGGGCACCCGTCGGGGGCGCGTCCGGGTTGCAGTTTGGGGGCGCCCTTGGATATCCCGTGCTCCCGCCACGTACCATGAGCGGTATGGCGAGGCAAACATCCGAAACCCCTGGGCGGCTCAAGCAGATCCGCCAGGCGTACACCATGACCAAGAAGGTCGACACCAAGATCGGCCTGATCATCGCGGCCGTCGGTCTGCTCACCTTCGGCGTGTTCCTCGCCATCGGCTTTGCGATCGACCACCCGATCTACCTGGGCATCCTCGGCTTCATCGTGGCCTTCCTGGCCATGGCGATCGTCTTCGGGCGACGCGCCGAGCGGGCCGCCTTCGGCCAGATGGAGGGTCAGCCGGGCGCCGTCGCGGCCGTGCTGAACAACATCCGCCGCGGCTGGAGCGCCAACCCGACCCCGGTCGCGGTCACCCGCAACCAGGACGCCGTCTACCGCGCGATCGGCCGCCCCGGCATCGCGCTGATCGGCGAGGGCAACCCGAACCGGGTGCGTGCCCTGCTGGCCGCCGAGAAGAAGAAGATGGCCCGCGTGGTCGGCGACATCCCGGTGCACGACATCGTGGTGGGCAACGGCGAGGGCGAGGTGCCGCTGAAGAAGCTCCAGGTGCACCTGATGCGCCTGCCGCGCTCCATCACCCCGGGCCAGGTCACCGAGACCAACGACCGCCTGCGCGCGCTGGGCGACCTGCTCTCCAAGGCTCCGATCCCCAAGGGCCCGATGCCCAAGGGCGCACGGATGCCCAAGGGCGGCCAGGTCCGCTGACCGCTCCCCCACCAACGCCACGGCCCCGCCGCGAGACTCTCGCGGCGGGGCCGTTCACTTGCTCCGGCGTCCGGTCAGATCCGCACCTCGACGGTGCGCACGGCCTTGTCGTGCAGCCCTCGGGTGTCGCGGTCCCAGACCACCGCCGGGATCACCAGGACGAGCAGCAGGGTGCGCAGCAGCACCTGCGGGATGCTCGCCCGCCCGCCGTCCAGCCGGACCACCCGCAGGCCGAACAGCCGCTTGCCGACCGTCGTCCCGGTGGTGGAGAGCAGGAGCACGGCGACGGCGTAGTAGAGCGGGGTGGTCCACATGTTGGCCGACCCCGGGGCGCCCTGGGCGATCAGCCCGAAGGAGACCAGGCTGCACAGCCAGCCGTCCACGAACAGCGCGCCGATCCGCCGGCCCGGGCCAGCCAGCGAGCCGGGGCCCTCCTTGGGCAGCCCGAGGCGCTCACCCCGGTACCCGAAGTCGGCGCCCATCTTCTCGGCGGCGGCCTTCGGTCCGTCGATCCACGATCCCAACGCTTCTCTGGTGTCCACGAATCCACACTATCCGGGCAGTCCCGGCGATCTTCGGGCCCCTCCCCCCGAGCGGGTGAATCGCTCTCGGCGGCCTTCGCCGAGTGGTCTGGACCACTTGTCGGACACCTGCCGTCCACGGGTGCTGATTTGCCCGGAACCGTACGCCTTTGACTCCCCCTTGAGCAGCCCGGTTAACATCTAGGAAACGAAAGGGTCACCAGCCGGAAACGGCCGATTCCTAGGGTTGACCCCTAAAACGCGCTCGCTGAGGAGGATGGATGTTCAACAACGCCGCCGAGGTCAAGCAGTACATCGCGGACAACGACATCAAGTTCGTCGACGTGAGGTTCTGCGACCTGCCGGGCGTCATGCAGCACTTCTCCGTGCCAGCGGCGACCTTCGACCCGTCCGAGACCCTGATGTTCGACGGCTCGTCGATCCGCGGCTTCCAGGCCATCCACGAGTCCGACATGGCGCTCGTCCCCGACCTGGCCACCGCCCGGCTGGACCCGTTCCGCAAGGACAAGCACCTCAACATCAACTTCTTCATCCAGGACCCGATCACCGGCGAGGCCTACAGCCGCGACCCGCGCAACGTCGCCCGCAAGGCCGAGGCCTACCTGGCCTCCTCCGGCATCGCCGACACCGCCTACTTCGGGCCCGAGGCCGAGTTCTACGTCTTCGACTCGGTCCGCTTCGAGACCAGCGCGAACGCCTCGTACTACCACATCGACTCCGAGGCCGGCGCCTGGAACTCCGGCTCCGAGACCGGCGACGTGCGCGGCTACAAGGTCAAGTACAAGGGCGGCTACTTCCCCACCCCGCCGGTCGACCACTTCGCCGACCTGCGCGCCGAGATGTCGCTCGAACTCGCCGCCGCCGGGCTGGAGGTGGAGCGCCAGCACCACGAGGTGGGGACCGCCGGCCAGGCCGAGATCAACTACAAGTTCAACACCCTGCTGCACTCCGCCGACGACCTGATGCTGTTCAAGTACATCATCAAGAACGTGGCCTGGCGGAACGGCAAGACCGCCACCTTCATGCCCAAGCCGATCTTCGGCGACAACGGCTCCGGCATGCACGTCCACCAGTCCCTGTGGAGCGACGGCTCCCCGCTCTTCTACGACGAGCAGGGCTACGCGGGCCTCTCCGACACCGCCCGCTACTACATCGGCGGCATCCTCAAGCACGCCGCCTCGCTGCTCGCCTTCACCAACCCCTCGGTGAACTCCTACCACCGCCTGGTCCCCGGCTTCGAGGCCCCGGTCAACCTGGTCTACTCCCAGCGCAACCGCTCCGCCGCGATCCGCATCCCGATCACCGGCTCCAACGCCAAGGCCAAGCGCATCGAGTTCCGCGCCCCCGACCCGGCCTCCAACCCGTACCTGGCCTTCGCCGCCATGCTGATGGCCGGCCTCGACGGCATCAAGAACAAGATCGAGCCCCTCGAGCCCGTCGACAAGGACCTCTACGAGCTGGCCCCCGACGAGCACGCCTCCGTCCCCCAGGTCCCCAACTCCCTCGGCGCCGTCCTCGACGCCCTGGAGGCCGACCACGAGTACCTGCTCGCGGGCGGCGTCTTCACCCCGGACCTGATCGAGACCTGGATCGACTACAAGCGCACCCACGAGATCGCCCCGATCGCGCTGCGCCCGCACCCGCACGAGTTCGAGCTCTACTACGACCTGTAGGACCCCCTCTGACCTGCGGAAACGCAGGTTGACTTCTCATCGTTTCCGCAGGTCAGGCAGGTTCCTGACCTGCGGAAACGTCTGAGAAGGGGTTGGCTGCAGCACCTCTGGGCCTCGCGGTGTGAAATGAGTGTGAAATGAGCACGGGCAGATCGAACCCGCGATGATCACCCACTGCCCTTGCCAGCACTGGTCAGCACGCCATCTCGCTACCTTCAGTAATCATCTTTCGTGGCTGCCGACTCAACGGGTTCGATCTCTTACCCGCACTGCCACACCCCCGCAGGCGAAGCGTCACCCGTGCTCGCCAAGCAGCAGAGCCTGCCGTCGTCGCCGCCCTCGGGCCGCTCCGGTCTGGCAGGAGGCCGAGGGGGATCCCGGCCGACGCGGAGGTCAACACCGCCGCCGAGAACATTCCGGCGGTCGGCTGGGGTGAACCACCCAGTGGACCCGGGTAATGCCAGACAGGAGCACGGGAAACGCGCAATAGAGCACGCCCCAGCCGGTGGTCTGGGCCCTGTGTAGGACGGGCAGCCGCCACCCTCGGACGAGCTCGAGCGGCCTGCCGCAGGAACGCCGAAGGCGATGAGCTGAGGTGCAGCGGGAGCTCAGCAGCAACCACCGTCCTGCTCCTGATGACACCGGGGATCGGGGCGCGGCCGTAGGACTTCATGCCGACAAGATGAACGTCCTCAGGGCGAGAGAGCTCATTCGCGCCGTGCGGGTAGACGGTGCCGCAGGAGTGCTGCTGGGGGGGCGAGCGCGACGGGGCTGGTCGGGGCAGTGGCCCAGGGGGCGAGAGTAGTGCCCTCGCCGACCGAGGTGCAGACCTCGGCGCTGGGGACAGGAAGGTCGGGTCACTGTACCGATGCGGTGTGCGGGTGCTGCGGCGCCAGCGGGCAGGCGTAGATCTGCAGGTTGTACCCGTCTCCGATGGTGACCATGGTCGGTGTCGGTGAGGGGGCCGGGCCGCCGGAGTGGGAGTCCCGGCCCTCGACGGGGGTCCAGCTGCGGACGTTCTCGTTCCACTCCGTTGTGGCGACGGTCAGCATCGGCTCCATCTCGCTGCCGCAGGCACGGCAGTGCCGAGGGGCGGGATCGGTGAAGCTCCAGGGTGCCCATCCGCCGGCCTTCCAGCCGGGGGCGACGGACAGCTCCCGGTCGTAGTACTCCTCCTCCGCGCCGTCGTAGGTCGATCCCGGTGCCGCACCGTTCTTCTGCACGGCGCTCCAGGTCCGGATCAGGGCCCGCAATCCAGGGTCGAGTTCCGCCGACAGGGGATACTCGGTGACCCGTTCGGGAGCGAGTACGCACGGCTGCGGCAGGTAGCCCTCGTACTGGAGCGCAGATGGCCACGGGGGCGCGGCGAGGATGTCGCCGACAGCGGCCTCAGCGCGCCAGAACAGCTCGGTCCTGGGCATGTTCTGTCCGGGGTGGTCGAAGGGGCACCACAGGACCTGGAGCAGGTTCGCGTCCCCGGGCGGGCGCAGGACGGCGATGTCGCGGAGATACAGCTGGGCCACGGCCAGCATCGCGACGGGCCCTTCGGGCCCCGGGTGGCCGGCGCTGATCCGGGTCATCGCGGCGCTCTCCCGAGGGGTGTAGCCACGTTCGTCCGGCGGCCGGTTCGCGACGGCTGCCTGGATGGCCCGTTGCAGCCGGACGTCCTCGGGGGACGTCGCCGGCAGCACGTCGTGCACCAGGTGCGTGCCGCCGCAGTGCGGCCAGGGTTCGGCTGCGGGCCACAGCAGGGGCCCTCCCACCGAGCTCTCCTCGGGCAATGGCGAGCCGGGACTCGGGTGCAACCGAACCGCGGTGCGGGCCAGCGGGGCCAACGTGGGGAAGACCCCCGCGATGGACTCCGGCCGCTTGGGGGTGGTGCGCAGCATGTGGACCTCCGGTCGATGAAAGGGTCAGTTGCCCAGGTTCGGTCCGGTGCCGTAGGGGGTGTTCTCCAGTTCGATGTAGAAGAGGGGCCATGAGGCGCCGTTGGGCTGTTCGACCCGGGCGGTCAAGGTGACGGAGGTGGGGATGGTGCTGTCGTCATGGAGGTAACGGGGTGTCACCTGGTAGTAGACGGCAGACCCGCTCCCCCGGCCCAGGGTGCTGACCGTCGTCTGGACACGGTTCTCGTACGTCACCATGCTGATGCCCTTGGTGTTGAGGCCCTGCTGGTAGCACGGGACGAGGTTGTTCCAGTCCCCCTGGTTGCTCCCCCGTCCGCCGAGCTGTCTGGCGATCAGGTGGCAGCGGGCGAGCGTACCGTAGGCGGACTGGAGCTTCGCGTCCTCCCAACCAGCGATGTCGCCCTTTGCCTCAGTCCCTTTGACCAGCTCCTGCGTTAGGCAGGCTTCCGCCTTCTCAGCCCTGAAGGGCGCGCTCGTGACCGTGGAGGGAACGGTCGCGGTCTTGTTGCGGTTGCGCACCGGCTTGTCGGTGTTGAGAATCCATCCGTCGCCGCTCGGCCGGCCCCTGGGGGTGGTCAGGCAGTTGGCTCTGCCCGGCGGGGGCGAGGGCGTATGGGCGGGGCTCGGTGCGGCTTCGACGGTTGACTCCTGCAGCGTCGTGATTTCGTCGATGGCCCGCGCTTCACCGTCTTGATGGGCGACGAGCCCTCCGGAGCCGAAGACATCCGGGGCCGGAGCCGGGGCCGGGGTGGTGGCCTGCGCCTGCACTCGTAGCGCCGTGTAGTGGCCGTTGGGTTTGCGGACCAGCCCGTCGTAGCTGACTGAAGGGCTGCCGAGGGTGGCCGCCTGCGCGGGGGTGAGACGCCGGATGGCGTCGGGCGTCAGGTACGCCGTGCCGGGTCGGGTGTCGACGGTGGTCCCGTGCTGCTTCGCGTACTGTGCCAGTGCGGCGGCCCGGGGCTGGCGGTAGGGGCTGTCGCCGGTGTCCTCGTCCTGGCCGGTGAGCTGGTTGCCGACTTGCGGGGCCGGTGCGGGCGCGTCACCGCCCTGGTCCATGGCGGCTGCCGGGTTCGACGGAACGGAGGCGAAGCTCTGGATCGTCTGCGCCATCTGCGCGAGCAGTTGCTGGCCTCGGGACTGGAGCTGCTGTTCCTTCGCCTTGAGGTCTGCTGCCTTCTTGTCGTTGGCTTTGGAGGCGGCGTCAAGCTGGGAGGACCTGGCGTCCACCTGGGACGCCTCCTGCCGGATCTGGTTCTGCTCGCCCCGGATCTTGTCCTCGACGGCGTTCTCCTGATTCCGCTTGGACTCCAGCTGGTTCGCTTCGGCGTTGTAGGCAGCGACCGCGCCCGCGCCCTGGACCGTGCCCTGCTTGGCGTTGTGGGCGGCGATCTCACCGTCCACGGCCTTCGCGCGCGCGTTGTGGGCGCTGATCTCCTGGCTCACCACGTCGACCCTGGCGTTGAGCGCCGCCTTGCTCTCGCGGATGGCGGCGGCTTCCTTGGTGATCCGCTCCGCCTCGGCAACCACGTCCTTCCCCTGCTGGGCAAGCTGCGCCGCCTGCCGGTTCGCATCCTCGGCCTCGGCCAGGAGGGCCGCCAGGGCGGCCTCGAAGCCCCGGGGCGCCACCAGTGGAGCGGGGGCGAGCGTGCCCGCCTGGGCCGTGACCGCCGCGGCTTCGGTCGGCGCGATCGTCTGGACCCCCACGGCGGCGATCTGCGCCAGGAGTGCCGTCAGCACGAGGTGCAGGATACGGGGCAGCGTCCGCCGGCGGCGCGCGGACGGCCTGCGCGAGGGCGCGGTCATCCGGTCACCTTGCCGGTGAGCTCGTCGGCGATCACGGAGACGGTGGGCTCACCGTCACCGGCCTGGCAGACGGATGCCTGTATCAGGCTGGTGCCCTTTACCCGGGCCTGGTGGTAGCAGGCCCAGTTCGCGGTATCGCCCTGCGTCGCGGTCCACGCCACGGCGACCTCGGTGGCGGGGTGCGCCGCGTAGGTCCATTTCGAGGTACGTCCGGCCCGGTCGGTGAGGGTCGAGGACGGGCACTTGGTGAGGCCATCGGTGAGGGTGCGGAATGCCGCGGCTGCCTTCTCGCTGTCAGGGAACACGCCGGTCACCTGGTTGACGGTGTAGCTGCCCGAGCCAGCGGCGTCCTGGTAGGTCGCCGATAGGAACGCCTTCCACGCCTGCCCGTAGACCGACTGCGTCGTCGGCCCGGCAGCAACAGCGCATTCCGACGGGGTTACGGAGAGCGGGGGATGGGGCCGGTTCGACTGGGGCCCGGCCACCACCATCGTTGCGGCCAGTTTGCTGACCCCGTCGGCGCTGAGCATGTTCGCCTGGACGGTCCCCTCGGTGATGTGCGGAGGACGGCTTGTCAGCTGTTCCGGCCAGAGCCACCACCCGGTGCCAGCCAGCAGGAGGCAGGGCACCACCGCAGCCACCAGCAGCCGCCAGTGGCGCAGCACCCCGGCTCCTCGATGTGCTGCACTCGCCCCGGGCGGCGTCACCGGTGCTGTCGGCGGCTGCGTGCCCGTCCTGGCAGTCGGTTGCGGGGGCACGGACGGCGCCGCGCCGGGCGGTGTGGCGGGCGCCGGCCCGCCCGGTGCCGCCCCGCCGCTGCCGAGTTGGGGCGGCACCGCGCGTGGCGTCTGCTGCCAGGTGGGTGGTGCCGGTGCGGCCGGGTCTTGGTTCCAGTAGTGCTTCGTCATGAGGACCTCTTGGTCGCGGTGTTGGGGTCAGCGCCGTTCATCGGTTGCACGAGGCGGCGAGGACGAACAGCAGGAACAGCACGGCGAGGATGCCGAGGCAGCTGAGGCAGCCACCACCTTCCGGGTCCTTGGTGTTGGCCTCGACGATTCCGCCGGGGTGCAGGCCGGGGTGGCGGTCGGTGTAGTGCGCGATCTGTTCCCGCTCGCCCTGGGACTCGGTGCCCCAGGAGGTCTTGAAGCCGCACTCGCCGCACCGGTAGCGGTATGCCATGTCGGATCCTTGAGATGTGTGGGATGGCGGATCGGTCGCCGCGCGGCGGGGTCAGCGCCGGCGGACGGTGTAGCCGCGGTCGGGGAACTCGTTGGAGCGCCAGTAGGTGGAGGCGTCCTGGCCGCAGAGCGCGGGGTAGTTCGGCGTGCTGGTGCGTCCCGTGACGTAAGCGTTGGGCCAGCTGTCGCATGCGTATGGTGCTGCGGTGGACAGCAAGGGCTAGCGAGACGGGCTCTTGGCCAGAGAACATGGGCTCACTGCGCCCGCTGCCGCGTGGTGCACACATAGGTGATCCAGTGGCCGCCACCAGCTCGTGCGATGGCGTTGTCCTCCGCCTTCACCTCTGTGGCACCGGACCCGCCCCAGTACATGTTGGTCTGCGGGTTGTACGCGACTGCGCCGCAGCTGTTGACAAAGCGCGCGAGGATCGTGCAGTCGGAGCGAGGACATTCCTTCAGCGCCCTCTGGTCGGCGGCGGCTTGGGAACTGAAGTCCCAGGATCTGCCGTTGCTGCCGTCATGCGACACGGCTATGGCCCCGTAGTAGTACGTCGGAGGAGGCGGGGGTGGAGGCGGGGGCGGGGGCGGGGGTGGTGGAGGAGGCGGTGGGGGTAGGGGCGAGGGCACCCGTGTGGTCGGGATCGCGGTCGTCGGTTCGGGGAGAGGTGGATCGGTCGTGGGATCCGAAGCGCGCGTCCAAGTGTCGGACGGGACGACCACTGGGGAGAGCGCCGTCTGACCGCTGTCGGCGGTTGTGGCGGCGTCCGGCTGTGAGGTGTGCTGGCTGTTGGAGATCACCAGTAGCAGGACAAGGGCTGCGGCGAGTGTGCCGACGACCTTCGCGGCTTTTGCCGCGGCGGTGCGGGGCGGCTTCTGTGGCCCGGTGATGGTGGGTGGCCAACCGGCGCTGCCCTGCTGGCCGGGGGGTCGCCTGGTCTGCCGTGGATTCTTCGGTGCGGTACTGGTGGACGCGCCAACTGCGGCTTTCGGCCCGCCGCCGGGTTTCAACCTGCCGGACGCCGCTGCCAGTTGCTCGGCCCATGCGGCGGGCGTTGGCCGGGCGGCCGGGTCGGGGCCGAGCGAGTCACGGGCCAGGTCGCCGAGGGCCGGGTCGATCGCCGCCAGCGCGGCCGGGTTGGTCGTGCCCTGGTTGCGGGCGAAGAGGCGGACGGCGAGCAGGGCGAGCTTGTAGGTGTCACTGTGCCGTGTTGCCCGCTCCTCGCCCGCGGGGACGTGCCAGTCCGGGGTCTCGGCCTGCGGCAGCACCGTCGCACCGTCGAGGCGGGCCGCGTCGCAGTCGATGAGGAAGCACTCGGGCTGCGGTACGAGGGTGAAGAGCAGGTTCTTCGGCGAGAGGTCGCCGACGGCGACGCCGAAGCGGTGCAGGCGGTGGAGGGTGGTCGCGAGGTCGGCGAGCAGCAGGAGCCGGTCCCGGTCGGTGACGGTCAGTCCGATCCCGGCCACATAGGCGTCCTCGTTGAGGAGGTACTCAAGGGTGGCGAGCCGGGGAGGGCCCTGCTTACCGGCCGCCAGGGTCCGGAGCGTGAAGCGGAAGCGGTCGGGGACGGCTCGCATCAGGAACCCGCAGGTCTGTCCGCCGCGCTGGACCGTGGCGGCCGGCCAGGCGGTCTTCTCGCACAGCCACAGCCCCTGTTCGCCGGTCAGCCGCCCGGGCAGCGCGACGGTGGCGGCCAGCGCGGCGGCGTCCACCTGCGGCAGCACCGCGGGGGCGTACTCCTTGTAAACGACCTCCCAACCGCCGTCAACCGCCGCTTCGTTGATGCGCTTGTTACGCACCTGATGGACCGATCCCTGGCCGCCGCGACCGAGTTCCGCGCCCAGGGTCAGCGTGGCGAACTCGAGTGGGGTGGCCGGCGGCACGTTCACCTTGGCCCCTCGGCGCGAGGCCAGATCGCCAGCAGGGTGCGGTCGTCGTCGAAGGTCTCCCGGCTGAAATCCAGCACGTGGCCGAGCCACAACGGCGGCGGTGGCGAAGCGAGTTGGTGGGCGAACAGCTCCCCGACCTGGCCGTCGCCCTCGCCGAGCGGGTCGCCGAATCCGTCCGTGCCGACCAGCAGCGTCCACGGCTCGGCCAACCGTCCAACGGCAGTCTCCAGTTGCTCGGGGACCATGGGAAGCGGGGACACCTCGTTGCTGACCAGTGGCGCGCCCGGTGCGGCCTTGCCGCCGAACAATGGGTGGTAGCCGCCGCTGTCCCGTTCGAGGAGCCACGCCCCGGAGTCGCCGATCCGGAAGAGTTCGGTTTCCAGGGCTTCGCCCGTGACACGGACCACTCCTGCCACGAGGGTGGTCGCGTACAGCCGGGTCACCTCGGCCAGCTGCGGTGCGGGGACGCCGAGCCGCCACTGCGCCAGTTCTCGTAGCCGCTGCGCGGCGTGGGCCGCGACGTCGGCGCCGTCGAGCCGGTCCGGGTCCCGGTCGAGTAGGTGCAGGATGCGTTCGACGGCGGCCCGGCACGCCTCGACGGCGCCCTGGTGGGACTCGGCGGCGCTGGATACGCCGTCGGCGACCGCGAAGACGATGCTGCCGGTGGTCTCGTGCACGGCGGCGCGCGCCGCGTCCTGGCGCGGCTGACGGTAGTAGCGGTGCTTGGCGCCGCGGACGGAGGCGAAGCGCAGGGTGAGCCGGTCGGTGGACCAGCCCTCGCACTCGCTGTCGGGGAAGTCGAAGGCGTACTGGCTGGGCGCCCGGGCCTCGAACTCCAGGCCCGGCACGTCCACGGTGATCCGCTGCCACGGTGCCGGGTCCGGCCCGGCAGCCGTGGGTGGCCCGGCGGGCCTCGGGGGTGCAGGCGGCGGCGCGGGGTCCGGGTCGCCCCGACGGGCGGACGTCACCGGCCGACCTCGTCGATGGCCATGGTGAACTGGTCGGGCCGGTTCACCACCAGTTGCGGGTTGGCCGAGTTCAGGGCGTGTCCGGAGGCCACCAGGCTCACGGTGAGCGAGTGGAAGAACTCCGAGATCGCCCGGCCGACGTCGGTTCCGGGCTTGGCGAGGAAGGCGAACTCGGGGCGGGTCGCGACATCGACCATGGTCTGCGCCCGGGCGTCGCCGAGACCGCAGGCGATGATGTTCGGCGCGGTCGGCGTACGGTCCCGGTCGGTCAGCTCGGCGTGCGGCGCGTGCCAGGACGAGCCGTCGGTGGGCTGGCCGTCGCTGAGCAGGAAGACCACCGGGCGGTGCACCCGGTAGCCCTCGCCGCGCAGCCACTTCACGTCGCCGGGGATCCGCTGCAGCAGGTCCTCGAAGACTGCCCGGTAGTTGGTCACCCCGCGGATCACCAGCCGGGGCACCGTGGTTTCGGTGCGCATGTCGGCCACCGCGAGCCGGACCTGGACGTCGTCGGAGAAACCCAGCACGGCCAGCCGGAGCTTGGCCGCGACCATCGGCTCCGCCCGCAGCCCCTCGCACAGCGACGCCACCCCGTCTTCCAGCTCACGCTGGTACGGCGCCATCGAGCCCGACTCGTCGGCCACCACGTAGGCCGGCAGCAGGACACCCTTCGTCTCCGCCATCGCCAACACCACCTCCCATAAGCTCACGCAACGGGTGTCGCGGACAGGCGGGCCCGGGCCACGCAACGGGGTGCGCCGGGCGTCTCGGAACCGGTTGTCCACACCGCCGATGCTGACGTCGCGTCAGGCAAACGCACAGGTCACAACACCGGTCATAGATGACCGGTCGTCACCGGTAGGCTCCCCTCTGTATTCGAATCCTCGGGGGAAGGGTGGGGCGTGACGGAGACGCTCGGCGCACTGATACGCCGGTTACGGAAACAGGCCGGTCTGACCCAGTTCCAGCTCGCCGAACGGGCAGAGCTCGGCGAGAGCACCGTTCGCCGAGTCGAGACCGACCGCCCCTTCGACCACCGGCTCGGCACCATCAACCGCATCGCCGACGCGCTCGGCGCTGGCCCCGAGGACCGGCGCCGCCTGAGCACCCTCAGTGGGGGCACCGGGTCGGCTGCGACTGCACCGGAAGCCCCAGCGCTCTCATCGGAGCCGCCACCGCCCCGGGACCACGGCCCGCTCGCCGATGCCGCCGAGGATCTGGCCCGCGAGAGCCGGCAGCGCTGGCGCCGTGAGGAGGCCCAGCACCGGGTGCACCACCCCTTCGCCCTGCCGGTGCGCTGGCAGCGGGTGCCGTCGGGGGTGGCCGACCAGTCGGCCAACGCCCACCTGCTGGCCCCTGGTGAAGCCCGTGCCGAACCGGACCTCAGCGGCGACCTGCGGCGGGTCGCCGAGATCTACCGACGCATACCCTCCGGTCGGCTGGTGGTCCTCGGCCGGGCCGGGTCGGGAAAGTCCATCCTGGCGGTACGGTTCGCCCTCGACCTACTGGATGCCCGCACCCGCAACGAACGGGTGCCGGTGATCTTCAGCCTCGGAGCTTGGGACCCGACCACCGTGGCCCTGCGCGACTGGCTGATCGCCCGGCTGCTGCGCGACTACCCGTACCTGGCCCGGCCGGTCGCCAGTGGCAAGACATTGGCCTCTGACCTACTCGACGACGACCTCGTCCTCCCCGTCCTGGACGGGTTCGACGAACTCGCCGAAGACCTGCGCGCACCGGCCCTCGAAGCCCTCAACCTCTCCCTGACGCCACTCGTCCTCACCAGTCGGCACGCCGAGTTCACCGCTGCCGTCCAGAAGGCGCACGCCCCACTGGCCGCTGCCGTCGTCCTGGAACTGCGCGACCTCGACCTCGACGACCTGCGCGGCTACCTGCCCCGGACCGACCCGGCCTTCCCCAGGCCCGCGGACACCGACGCGCCGGGCGCGACCTGGGAGGCCGTCCTCGACCCCACCCGGACAGCGGAGCGCGCCGGCCGCGCCAACCTCGCCGCTGCGCTCCGCACCCCGCTGATGGTCGCCCTCGCCCGCACCATGTACAGCGACCACCCCGAACGGCGACCGGGTGAACTCCTGGACACCGACCGCTTCCCCGACCCCGAGGCGATCGAGAGGCACCTGCTGGCCGGGTTCATCCCCGCCGCCTACCGTCCCCGTCCCACCGAACGGCTCGACACCACCCACCACCGGCTCGGATCGTGGGACGCGGAACGAGCCGAGCGCTGGCTCGGCCACCTCGCCGACCACCTGACCCGACTCGGCCGCGAACAGCAAGACCTCACCTGGTGGGAGATCGGCACCAGCCTGGGCCGTACCCCGCGAGCCCTGATCATCGCCTTCCTGGCCGGCCTCGCATTCGGCGTCACCACGGCGGTCGGCAACGTACCGGTCGACCTGGTCGCCACCTCGCACGGCCTTCGATTCGCCGTTGTCCGCGGCCTCGTGGTCGGCCTCTTGCACGGCTCAGTCGCCGGGGCATTGTTCGGCCTCGTGTACTGGCACGCCTGCGCCCGCGCCACCCTCAGACCCTCCCCCGTCCGGCTGCGGCTCAGCGTCGGCACCCGCCGCACCCGCCGCACCGCGCTCACCCGGTTCCTGATCGGCCTGGGCTGCGGAGCGGCTGGCATGACGCTGCTGATCCTGGTCGACGAAGGGCTGGTCGCCCCGCTCGGCCTCGCCGACGGCCAGGGCGCCGGCCTCACGGCCGGGCTGCTGTTCGTTCCGCCGATCGCCCTCGCGACCGGGCTAGTCTTCGGCCTGATCGCCCTGTTCGAGGCACCGGTCCGCACCGAATCCGTCGTCAGCCCAGCCGACCTGCTGCACATCGAGCGCCGCAACGTCGTCTTCCACCTGCTCACCTGGGCGCTCGTCATCGGCCTCAGCGTCGGCCTGCTCAACGGCATCGTGTACGGGCCGCTGCGCGGCTTCGAGGTTGGCCTCGTGTTCGGGCTGGAGGCCGCGTTCGGCGCCGGGCTCAGCTACGGACTGAGCCTGACCGCCTGGGGCCAGTGGGTGGCACTGGCCCGCATCTGGCTACCGCTCACCGGCCAACTGCCCTGGGCGCCGATCACCTTCCTGGACGACGCCCACCAGCGAGGCGTGCTCCGCCAGGTCGGCGCGGTCTACCAGTTCCGCCACGCCTGGATCCAAAGTCACCTGAGCCGCAACCACCAGCAGCGCCACGGCAGCGAACAGAGCCGGCGCAACCACTCGACGGTAGGAGCACGATGAGCACCGAGTCCTGTACGCACCGCCCGAGCAGGCGCGCCCGACGCGCGGCAATTGCCGCCGCTGCTTTCGTCGGCACCCTCACCACTGCCACCGTCCCTGCAGCAGCCCAGCCAGCCACCTCCAGCCTCCGCTACACCTGTGTCTTCCCGACCATTGGCGGACAGGCCATCACCGCCAGGATCTCGGCGGACATCCCAGCCACCCTGCCGGTCGGCGAGTCCAGCCCGGCCTTCGCCATCCACGCGGCCGCCACCGTCGAGGCCTCCTTTACCCTCGGCCTGCGCTACGTCCTCGGGGTACGCACCATCGAAGGCTCGATAGACACCGAGACCCGCGTCCTCGCCCCGCAGGGCGAGACAGCCGTCCCCGTCCACCTCGCCATCACCCGCACTGCCGTCCCCGCCTCCGGCGCCTTCGACATCCCCGCCACCGGCAACGCTCCCCGAATCTCCTTCACCCACCCCGGCACCGGGCGCGTGACCGTCGGCAACTTCACTCTCCACCTCGTTCCCAAGGACGCCGACGGCAACCTGGCCGGGCCCGGCCGGACAGACGTCCCCTGCACCCTGCAGGCAGGCCAGGACAACACCGTCGCCCACTTCGACGTCACCCCCGCCAAAGCCTCTCCCACCCCGTTACCCACCGCCCCGCCGTCGGCCCTGCCCCGGCCCTCCGCAAGCTCCGCCACCACCCCTGCCCCGACTTCCGCAAGCTCTGCCACCACCGCACCGGGAACCGACGCCTCCGCCGTTGCAAGCACCGTGTCCGCCAGCGCCACCCCATCAACTACTCCACCGTCAACGTTCGCCCTCACCTCAACCGACGCCCCGCAGGCGCCAACCACCCACCCCCAGGGCGCCAGCCTGGTAGCCACCGGGATCGCCGCAGCCATCGCTGCCGCCCTTGCCACTCTCGCCATCCTCCACCGGCGATTCAAAGCAGCGCTGCACCGTGGCAGGTCAGGGTAGTCAACCAATGCAGCTCAGAGGAGAGCGGGCCTGCTTCATCGAGGAGGACCGATAGGGCTCCGAGCCCCTGCGCCGCCATGGGGAGCCGGTTCGAACCTCGTAGCACTCTGTAGCGCCAAGCAGTAGCCCACCAGCAGGACCTGTCAGCACCGCCTGGCGCCTCTCGGCACCTCTCATACGTTGAGGCCGCCGCGTGTGCACTGGTTGTGAAATGATCTTCCAGAAGCTCTATGTTTCCGCAGGTCAAAGGCATGTTCGATCAGAACTACGACCTGTAGAGGCACCACCGAGCTGCTGGACGCAGTTCGGGCCCGCCAACGTTTCCGCAGGTCAGGGACTCCCCTGGCCTGCGGAAACGCATGTCGTGGGGCAGTGGCCGGCCCGCTCTGCGGCGCTCACTCCGAGGCTCGCTCCGGCCTTTGGTGGAAGCGGTCCACGCCGGTTGGTGTGAGTTCCCATCCGCCGAGGAACTCGTCGCGGACCCGGACCGCGAGGAGGACCGCGTCGGCCGGCGTCCGGTCGTCCGGGTCCGGGTCGGGCTGCGCGGAGCCGAGGTGGAAGGCGACGACGGGGGCCGCGGGATCGTCGGTGGCGTAGCTGAGGGTCTTGGGTCGGTGCGGGTCCGGCGGACCGAACGTGACGGACGGCGGGCCGAATTCGGCCAGGACGTCGGGCAGGGAGCGGTCGCTCTCCGTCCAGGCCACGGCCCGGTCGGCGATGGCGGCGTGCTCGGCGGGCGTCAGGCTGCGGTCCAGCCGGAGCCAGCCCCGGCGGTGGGCGTCCTCGCCGTACTGGGACGCGATCACGTAGGTGTCGGAGTCGGGGAACGAGCCCCGCAGCAGCGCCGACGGGGCCAGGCGGGCGTTGGTGTCGGGGATCCACACCTGGCCCGAGGGACGCCGCTCGCCCGCTGCGAGCCGGTCGAGGAGGCGCGCCACCGCCGGCAGGCCGCCGAACTCCTCGGGCCGGCGCACCGCCTGGTTGAACTCCTCCCGCAGCCGTCCACCGTCCCCGTCGACCCGCTCCGGCAGGACCACCTCGGGCACCGCGCGACGGGCTCGGGACCGTGACGAAACGTCAGACACCATGGCGCCAGTCTCCCAGCGCCTCCAGGAGGTCGGCAACGATCATCCGCACCGGGCGTTCGCAGGACCTGCGGAGGTGGGTGCCCGGGCCCAGAGCGCTCGATCGCCGTCGGGGTGCCGCTGTCGGTGACGCTGGTTAGCGTGTCGGCGTGACGGATCTCCAGGTCGTGGCAAGGGCGTTGGTCGGCGGCGGGTCTTCGGTGGAGCGGTTGGTGTGTCATCCGCGGCTGCCGTTGGTGGCCGTGTGGGAGTCCGAGCGCCCGGTGGTGCGGGTGTGGGACCACGAAGGGGCGCAGCTGCGGGAGCTCGGGTTCGTGGGCACCGAGGACGAGGGGTACGGCGATGCCGTCGGGTGGGACCGGATGGAGTTGATGCCGGCGGCGGCGTGGCATCCAGAGCGGGCGCTGCTGGTCGTGGCGGTGGAGGAAGAGCTGTGGCAGTGGACTCCTGACGGGGTGTCCGTCCTCAAGGAGGGCTCCTCGTACCGCTGTCTGGCGTTCAGCCCGGACGGGCGGGCGCTGTGGGCCTCGCCGTCGTACCGGGACGGGGCCGAGGACTGGGAGAGCTCGGACGTGATCGACCTCGGATCCGGGGCCGTCGGCGGCGGGCCGAGGTGGGACACCGGGGTCACGGTGCATCCGGGCGGCGGGCTGGTGGCGACCCTGGCCAGTGACCAGGGGGCCACCTTCTGCGTGTTCGCCTCCGCCGGGAGCGGCGGCGGTGACGCGCCCTCCGCGATGAGGTGGCTGCGGCACGCGCTGATCCTGGACTGCGACGGCTACGAGGCCCCGGTCTTCAGCGCGGACGGCCGCCACTTCGCGATCCGGGGCAACGCGTACGGCAACTACGTGGAGGTCTTCGCGTTCCCCTCGCTCCGGCGCGTGCTGTCCGCGCCGCTGGGCGACCCCGACCCCGGCTTCCCGTATCCGCCCGGCTGGCTCGCGCAGATGGAGTCCTGGGCGGGGTACAACCTGGCCTTCGCCGAGCGCCCGGGCGTGCTCTGGATCGCCACTCCCGACGGTTCCCTGCTCGAGGTGGAGGTCGAGAGCGGCGCCACGACGGAGCACGGCGGCCCGCCCGGGGCCCGGCTGACCGCGCTCGCGGCGACCCCGGCGGGCGAGCTCCTCACCGCCACCGATGGTGGTGGGCTGCTCCTGCTCTCCGTGCTGACCGACGCCGCGACGGCGACGGCGGGCACCGCGGACAGCAAGGAGCTCGCCGGAGCCGCGGTCGCCGCGTTCCTGGCGTCCACCTCCGAGGTTCCCGCCGAGGGCGACCCGGAGGCCGGCCTCGTCCTGACCGACGGCACCCGGACCTGGGAGGACGATGACCTGTCGACGGTGGAGGAGGCCGACCCGACGGATCCGAGCTGGCTCCAACTCCGGGCCGCCGTCAACAAGATGACGGTCAAGGGCGCGTGATCAGAGGTCGAGTTGGAACTCGTGGGCGACGTGGGTGGGGAGGTAGCCGAGGGCGTCGTTGACGTGGCGCATGTGGGGGTTGTTGTCGGCGGTGTCGGTGAGGAGGCCGTCGAGGCGGGGGTGGTGGTCGCGGGCGGCGAGGATCGCGGCGGACTTCATCCAGCGGGCGAGGCCGTGGCCGCGGTGGGCGGGGAGGACGGCGGTGCCGTAGTGCTGGGCGTCGCCGGTGCCGTCGGCGGGGACGACGAGTTCGGTGAAGCCGACGACGGTGCCGTCGGTGCCGTCCGCGGTGGAGACGGCGGCGACGGTGTGGAGGGTCTCGCCGTGGGCGGCGACGGCGGCGGCCGCGGCGTGGACGCGGTCGAGGTCCCAGACGACGGTGCCGTAGTCGACGGCGCCCATCGGCATGTCGTCCATCGCGGTGCGTGAGGCGACGTAGGTGTCGGCCAGGTCCTCGGGGACCCGGCCCTCCCAGGAGGTCAACCGGTAGCCCGGGTGAGGGGATTCGGCGGCCGCGTGGAGCGCCGGCAGATCGGCGTCGGCCAGGGTGAGGCGGGCGTAGGTGAGGGTCAGGGCGACCCGGAAGCCGCGGGCGGCGAGGAAGACCTGCCCTGGGGTGCCCTCCTCCGCCTGGGCGATGACGCTGCGTCGGCCGTCCGCGCGGGCGGCCGCCAGGACGGCGGTGAGCAGCTCGGTGCCGACCCGCCGGCGCCGCTCGGCGGGGTGGACCCGCAGGTCGAGTTCGGCGAGGTGGCGCTGGCCCTGCTTGTCGAACAGGCGGAGGACGGCCGACCCGACGGGGTTGCCGTCGGCGTCGGAGGCCAGCCAGGTCAGGCGGCGGCTGGTGGCACCGGGGGCCTGCTCGGCGTCGGTCAGGGCGGTGATGCGGAGGGACAAGCTGACTCCGTTGCTGGCGGTCGTGCGGACGGCGTGCTCAGGAAGGGTACTGACGGCACGTCACTGCGCCCACGGCAGGCCCCGGGTGCCCTCGGCGCCCGGCACGGAGGCGACGCCGTCCGCGCGCATCGCGACGTGGGCCTCGGCGTCCTGCGGGGCGTGCACCCGGCGCGGCAGGTCGGGCGGCAGGACGAGGGTGTGTCCGGCCGGGACGGTCTCGGTGCGGCCCGAGTGGCTGACCTCGAGCGCGCCGGCGGTCACCGTCCAGACCTGCTCCCGGCTGACGGTGTGCTCGGGGCCGGTCTGACCGGCCGTCATGGCGACGGTCCAGGTGCTGAGTTCGGAGCTGCCGCGGCTGGGCGCGGCGAGGCCGGTCATCCGGGCGTTCGGCGTCTCGGTGACGTGCTCGGCGGCGGGGGCGACGACCCGGGCGGCCGGCGGCTCGGCCCCTTCCGGGGTGACCCACTCGACCAGCTGGACGACGACGCCGTTGGGGTCGGTGAGCTGGAACAGCCGCTCGCCCCAGGCCTCCTCGCACAGCGGGAGGGTGATCGGGGCGCCGGCCTCGCGCAGCCGCCGCTCCTCGCCGTCGAGGTCGGTGACGGTGAGCGCGAGGATCAGCCCGGTGGCCCGCTGGTGACGCTGCTCGGGCGGGAGCACCTCGGTGCCGGTGCGCAGCAGGACGACATCGGCGGCGGCGTCCTCGCGGCCGAGCGAGACGAAGCCCTCGGCGGCGACGGTGACCCGGTACCCGAGGTGGGTGCAGAGGAACTCGCGGGAGGCGTCCACGTCGTCGACGGTGAGGGACACGGTGGTGGTGGTGACGTTCAGAACTGCTCCTCAGTTGGGTTTACTCGGACTAACTTTGCGACGGACGTAACTTTAGGACGGACATAGCCAGCAGGGCAAGCATAATTTTGCGTCGGGGGTAAGATTTTCCCGTGACGACCGAACCGGGGCTCCGTGAGTCCAAGAAGCAGGAGACCAGGCAGCTGATCTCCGACTGTGCGACCAGGCTCTTCGTCGAGCAGGGCTTCGAGCAGACCACCATCGCCGAGATCGCCGCCGCCGCCCGGGTGGCCAAGAAGACGGTCACCAACTACTTCGCCCGCAAGGAGGACCTGGCCCTCGACCACCACGCGGAGTTCACCCAGGGCCTCGCCCGGGCCGTCGCCGAGCGCGGACCGCAGGACGCGCCGCTGACGGCCCTCGGCCGGACCTTCCGGGCCGCCCTGCTGGCGCACGACCCGGTGGTCGGCTTCACCGGCCCGACCTTCGCCAGGATGGTCGCCGACAGCCCGACCCTGACCGCCCGGCTGCGCGAGCTGCACGACCTGCGCGAGGAGGCCCTGGTCCTCGCCCTGGCCGAAGCCGCCCCGCCGAACACGCCGTCCATCGCCCCCCGGGCCACCGCCGCGCTGATCGCGGCCTCCGACCGGCTGCTGTTCCGCCGCATCCAGAAGCTCACCCTGGCCGGCCGCAGCGACGACGAGATCGAGGCCGCGCTCCTCCCCGAGGCCGACCACCTGTACGCCCTGCTGTCCGCCGCCGTCGCCAACGACCCGACCGGCACGCCCTGGTGAACCCGCCTCGGGGACGGGCGCACGGTCTCCCGCGCGACACGCCCACCCCCTCCGGGGTGCGCTCTACGTCACTGGGTGGAATGCCGCCCCGGACCCGTGACCCCGTCGGCGAGTGGTAGTTGGACCCGGCGTGACAGAGCCTGCGCATACCGGCCCCCTCCCCGTGGCCCCTCTCCCCTGGACGGCGGTCCAACCCCTGCTCGCGGCGTTGACGGCGGCCGGGGTCCCCCTGCGGACCGGCGACCTGGAGCAGTTGAGACTCGCGGCGGTGATCGGCCCCGACTTCGCCCGGGTGCTCGCCCGGTGGATCCGGGACGCGCACACGGGATCAGGGGCAGGCACCGGGACCGGAGCGGGGACGGGCGCGACCTCGGCGCCGCTGCCGTCCGGCCCGGTGCTACGGAGCATCGCGCCCCGGCCCGAACGGCCCGCGCTCGGCGGACCGTCACCGACCGTCCGGAACCTGCAGGCCTCCTGACCGACCGCACCCCCACCACGACCGACGGACCGGACATGCCTCTGATCAACGAACCTCGCCGCTCCCGGAGCGAGTTGGCGCACCCCTCTGCGCACACCGCGACGCACTCGTCGGCGCACTCGTCGGCGCACTCCGCGCACCGGCAGGGCGAGCCGTCCGAGCGCGCCGACGCCGGCCTGACGACCGGTCACCAAGCCGCGGCGCAGCTGCTCGGCCTGCGCGAGGTGGCCCTGCCGGCCGCCGTGGTCGCGGCGGCCGACCTGCTGCTGGACGACGCGCTGCACAGCGAGGACCCGGTCACCCGCGAGGCCGCCGCCGTCACCCGGGGGAGGTTGCGGGCCGCGCTCGGCCTGCACTGACGCCGGGCGGCAGGCAACTCACCCGACGTTCGGCGGGGGGCAGGCAGCAAGCGCCTCAGCCGACGGGCGGCTCGCCGAGCAGGACCGCGTTGACGGCGGCCCAGTCGAGCTGACCGGCCAGCTCGCCCGAGGTCCCCGCGCCCAGCAGCTCGCGGGCCGCGCGCTCGGCGAGGGAGTACGCCGCCTCGGCGATCGAGGAGCCGGCGCTGACCCGGGCCGCACCGGCGGCGGCGTACTCGGGGACGGTGAGCGTGCCAGGGCCGGTCAGCACGTTCACGGGGACGTCCACCGCGCCCACCAGGGCGCGGAGTTCGTCCGCGTCCAGGGCGCTGAGGACGAAGACGCCGTCGGCCCCGGCGGCGGTGTAGGCGTGCGCGCGGCGGACGGTCTCGTCGAGGCGGGCCGCGCCGGGCGGCAGGCGGTGGGTGTCGATGCGGGCGTTGAGGTAGAGCGGGATCCCGGCGGTGTCGGCCGCCGCCCGGGCGGCGGCGATCCGTTCGGTCTGCTCGGGGACGGGGCGGAGGGTGTCCTCCAGGTTGATGCCGACGGCGCCGGCCTCCAGTACGCCGGTGACGGTGCGGTGGACGCCTTCGGGGTCCTCCGCGTAGCCGCGTTCGATGTCGGCGGTCACCGGCAGGTCGGTGGCGGAGGCGATCCGGGCGATGGCGGCGAGCGCCGGTCCGCGCTCCAGCCGTCCGCCGTCGGGGGCGCCCAGGGACCAGGCGACGCCCGCGCTGGTGGTGGCGATCGCCCGCGCTCCGGCGCGTGCGACCAGGAGTGCGGAGGCGACGTCCCAGGCGTTCGGCAGAACGAGCGGGCGGCCGGGCACGTGCAGGGAGCGGAAGACCCGGGCCTTGTCGAGGAGTGTCGGCATGCGGGCATTCCATCACGCGCCTTCACGCGCCTTGACGCGGTCCGGGCGTGACCACCGTCACCGCCGAACGGGCCCTGGTGGCGACCCTCGCGAAACCTCCACACCGGTGTCCGGGGGCGTTCCCGCCCTGGTCGGCGCGGTGCGCCGCCGGGCTGGGGGCCGTTCCGTGTGCTGACGAGTGGTCAGACTCTGTCGACAAATCGCTCTTCCGGGGGTCGAGTTGACCTTACCCACAGGTAGGGGCGGGTCGAGCCGGGTTGATTGACCGGCTTCAAGGTGCTTCGATACGGGCCATGGGGAGGAACCGAGGCGCCACCTGTTCGCTGAGCACGGTGAAAGCGCTCTCAGGTCTGCGCGACGGCCAGGTGCTGATCCGCAGACCTCAGGAGCGGGACGCCGACACGCTGCTGGCCGGGTCGCACGACCCGCTGGTGCGCGAGTTCATGCAGGGCATCCTCAGCCACTCCGACCGCGAGTCGGCCGTCCGCTGGATCACCGAGGTGGCGCCCCGGCTCTGGGAGGCCGACCGGGCCGCGTACTTCGCGGTGGCACTGGCGGCCGAAGGCGGGCCCGCGGAAGAGGGCGAGCCCGAGGCCGAGGGCGGTCCCGCGATCGGGCTCGCCGAGCTGGTGGACCTGAGACCCGAGGAGGGCGCGGCCGAGATCTCATTCTGGCTGCTGCCCGAACACCGGCGGATGCGCACCGCGGCCTCCGCGATGCGGCTGGTCTGCCGTTTCGGCTTCGAGGAGCTGGGGCTGCGGCGGATCGACGCCTACGCCGCCGCCGAGAACATGGGGGTGCAGGTGGTCGGGGCCTCCATCGGCTTCCGCCGGACCGGCTTCCGCCCCGCGCTGTTCCGCAGCTCCCGCACCCAGGAGCTGCGCGACGCCGTCTACGCGACCCTCGTCCCCGAGGACCTCTGCTGAGCGACGACCGCTCCGTGCAGGGTGCGTTCACCCGTCAGTGCGCGGTCCGTTCGTCGCACGTTGGCTCCACGCACGCTCGCTCCACACACACTCGTTCCACGAGTACTTGATCTACGCGCATCGCGCGGCTGGTTTGTCCATGTACCAGGGCTGGGGGTTCGGAAGATGTCGGGACCGGTGGAGTTCTCGGTCGGCGGGGAGCAACTGCCGGGAGGCAGGCTCGAACTGACCCTTGATCAGGTGGGCGCGCTGCGGGTGCGCCACCGCAGCGGCGACACCGAGGTGGTGCGCACCGCCACGGTGGACCCGGCGGTGCCCGCCCGGGTGCTGAACGCGCTGCGCAACGCCGGCCCCGGAGCCGGCGGCGGGGTCGCCGAGGCCCGGCGGCTGACGGTCGGCGAACTGGCCTGGGCCGACGGCACCGACACCCCCGTCCCCGGCATCGCCCGGCTGCTGGAGGCGCTCGCCGGCCAGCTGATCCGCCCCGAGGCACCGGCCCAACTTCCGGGCAACCTGGTGCAGTTGGCGGCCGTCGACCCGGCCGAGGCCGCCCCGACGGCCGCCATCGGCACCGTCTCCGGCCGCCCCGCGTTCGCGCTGGCGGTCGCCGGGCGCGGCTTCGGCCTGGCCGAACTCGCGGACGGCGGAGCCTCCCTGGGCGACTCGGACGAGGAGGCCGGACTGCTGCCGACCGCCGTGGCGCTGGGCCGGGTCGCCGAGCGGGACCTCTTCGCGGTCGGTGCGCAGGACGGGGCCGTCCAGGTCTGGGACGCCACCACCGGGGCCCTGCTGCACGGGACTTCGGGCGGCGAAGGCGCACAGGTGGTGGCCGCCGCGGTGGTCGAGGGCGTGCCGCTGGCGTTCTCCGGCGGCCGTGAGGGCGAGGTCCGGGCCTGGCGGGCCGAGGACGGCAGGGGCCTCGGGCTGCTCGCGGTGAACGGCCGCGGCGCCTCCGCCGTGGTCCACGCGAACTGTGCCGGGCTCGACCTGGTGGCGGCCGCGGGCAGCGGTGACCACAGCATCCGGGTCTGGGACGCGGCGGCGGGCGCCCGGCTGCACCTGCTGGTGGGCCACACCGAGCGGGTCACCTCCCTCGCGGTGCTCTCGCTGGGCGACCAGGCGGTGCTGGCCTCCGGCGGCGTGGACCGGGAGATCCGGCTCTGGGACCTGGCCACCGGCGAGCCGCTGGCGGTCCTGGCCGGCCACTCGGCCACGATCACCGGCCTGGCCTTCACCGAGCTGGCCGGCGAGCCCGTGCTCGCCTCCTGCGCGCTGGACGGCACCGTGCGCACCTGGGACGTCTACCAGGGCACCGGCCTGAACGGCTGGGCCACCGGCGGCGCCTGGCTGACCGCGCTCGCGGTGGTGCGGCAGGGCGCCGGCTCGGCGCTGGCCGTCGGTGACGAGCGCGGTCGGATCCGGCTCTTCGACCCGGCCGACGGAACGGCGCTGGCGACCTGGGAGCCGGCCGGCCCCGCCACCGGCCCCCGCCCGCTGAACGCCCTGGCCACCGCCGTGCTCCCGGACGGCACCCAGGTGCTGGCCGCCGGGTACGGCGACGGCACCCTCCGGCTCTGGGAGGGCGGCCTCGAACGGCTCCAACTCGCCGAGGACGGCGGAGCGGTGAGCTCCGTCGCGGCGACCGACGGCCTGCTGGTCTGCGGCACCGTCACCGGCGCGGTGCGCTGCCACCGCCTCCCCGACGGCGCCCCGGTCTCGGTGCCCACCCCGCACACCGGCCCGGTGACCAGCCTGGTGCTCGGCGAGACCACCCTGGTCTCCGGCGGCGCGGACGGCGTGGTGCGGGTGCGCGGCGCGCTGGACGGCGCACCGCTGCTGCGGCTGGCGGCCCATCAGCAGGGCGTCACCGCGCTGGCGCTCGGCCCGCAGCTGCCCCGCCCGCTGCTCGCCACCGCCGGCGGCGACCGCACCGTCCGGATCTGGGACGCCGTCAGCGGCGCGCCCGGCCCGGTGGTGGGCGGCCTGACCGCCCCAGTGGCGGCGCTGGCCTTCGCCACCCACGCCGGACGTCCGGTGGTGCTGGCCGGCACGGCCGACGGCGCCGTCCGGGCCTTCGACGCCGAGAGCGGGCAGGCCGTCACCGAGCTGTCCGGGGGTGCGGCCCGGGTGCGCACGCTGGTCTGCCAGGAGATGGACGGCGAGGCCCTGGTCGCGGCCGGGGACGAGCGGGACACCGTGCGCCTGTGGCACCTGGGCAGCGGCACGCTGCTGAACGAGGCGCCGCTGGACCGCGCGCCGCTGGCCATCTCGTTCACCGAGACGGGCCTGTACGTGGTCGGCCCGGGCGGGGCCGTCACGCTCTGACGTGACGTCAGATTGTTCGACCTGGTGGGAAGTTGAGGGTCGGCGGACTGGGCCGCCGACCACCGATGGGGCAACGAGCGAGGGGTGGAAATGGCGGAGGGGAAGAAATTCCGGGTCGACCTGGAACAGGTCGAAGCGGCGGCGAAGATGATCCAGACCATGCTGGACGATCTGGAGGCGCCCACGGCGCAGCTGAAGGCGGCGGTGGAGCAGATCAAGCCGACCGTCTACGGCAGTGACCGGCTCGCCAAGTCGCTGACCGGTAGCACGGGTTCGGTCGGCGGTCTGTCGGACCACCAGAAGCAGGTGCTGGACGGCATCCAGAAGTTCCTCGCCAACAGCGCCCAGGTCGCGGCCAACCTGCGCACCGTGGTCGCCAACTACCGCACCGTGGACGAGTCGAACGCGACCTCGCTGCGGGCCATCGAGGGCGCGGACGCGACCGTCGCCCCGGTCAAGCCGGACCCCCGGAACAAGCCGGTCACGGTGGTGGTCGCGGGCGAGACCGGCGGACCGGTCACCGCCAACTCCAACTTCACCGGGGCCGACGCGCCCACGCTCGACTACAACGCCTGGGAAGACCCCGAGCCCCCGCCGCCGCACCCCTCCGGTGGTAGCGGACCGAAGCTCGCCTGACCCCTGCCCGTGTCGACCCTCGCAGAAGGACGGACACCGTGATCCAGCTGCCCCCCGACCTGGCAGAAGTGCTCAAGGTCATCCAGAGCAACGAAGACGGGAAGGCCATCGTCTTCCCCGACGCCAACGAAGACCTGATCGGCGACCTGGCCCTCGCCTGGGAGAAGTGGAACACCTTCGCCGAGACCCGGGTCGGCGCCATCGTGGCCAACGCCAAGCTGGCCATGGAGGCCATGGAGGGCGAGGCCGCCGAGAGCTTCGCGGGCTACCTCCGCAAGTTCTGCGAGGGCGACGCCTCGCACGTCACCACCACGGTCACGGCGGCGAACGCCATCGCCCAGTCGCTGCGCGGCGCCATCGAGGCGGTCACGCAGACGAAGAACGAGATGATCCGCGAGCTCCAGTACACGAAGGAGTACATCGAGGACAACCCGGCCGGCAAGAACGACGACATCGCCAAGTCCGAGGGCATCAAGGAGGCCGTGGCCACCTACAACACGTACGTCGGCCAGGTCGGCAACAACGTGGACTCGATGCTCCGTCAGGGCTCGGGCCACTTCCAGGCGATGACGGCGGCCGCCGAGGTCGCCTCGCTCACCGGCGGCAGCGGGAGCGGCGGAGGCGGAGGCGGCACCGGAGCACCGCCGCGGACCGGCCTCGACGGGGTCTCGACGGTCAACGCGCCCAACGTGATGCAGACCGGGCTCACCATGCCCGGCGGCGTCGGCGCCCCCGCGCCGGTGGACATCCAGGGCTTCAACCCGGGCGGCGTGGGCCCCGGCGGCCTCGGCGGCCCGGGTGGCCTCCCGGGCGGCGGCACCGGGATGCCGGGCGGTGCGCCCGGCGGTGGCACCGGCGGCGCACCCGCCCTGCAGCCGTTCAGGATGCCGACGGCACAGGCGCCGACCCCGTTCAGCAGCGCCAGTCCCACCCTGTCGCGCTCCCTCGCCAGTGGTTCCCCGGGCAGCTTCGGCAGCGGCGGGACCGGCGGCTCCTCGCTCGGCCCGGACGGGAAGCCCTCGTTCAAGCTGCCGTCCGAGATCAACGACGTGTACGCGACCGAGTACCCGTGGTTCTTCACCCCCAACGTATTCTCCGTGGCCTCCGACGGGCTGAAGCTGCGGTTCGGAG
>NZ_JBSGEL010000074.1:0-36833 GCF_053602875.1 Kitasatospora sp. NPDC004289
CTGTCGGTGTGCGAGGAGCCGTAGCCGTTCAGCCAGGCCTTGTAGGAGCCGGTGCGGGCGGGCTTGCTGGTGCCGCTGTCGATCACGCCCGAGGTGATGGTCCAGCTGGTGTTGCCGGACTCGAAGCCCGCGTTGCCGAGCAGCTGCGCCGGGGTGCAGGTGCCGCCGCCACCGCCGTTGACGGTCCAGGAGAAGCTGGTGGAGCCGGTGCGGTTGCCCGCGTCCTTGGCGGTCACGGTGACGTTGGAGCTGCCGGCCGTGGTGACGGTGCCGGTGATCCGGCCGGAGGAGGAGATGGTCAGGCCGGCCGGCAGGCCGGTGGCCGAGAAGGTCAGCGGGGCGGTGCCGCCGGTCGCGCTGATCTGGAGGTCCACGGCACCGTTCAGGGCGGTGGTCTGGTTGCCCGGGTTGGTGACGGTCGGGGAGGTCCCGGCCGGCTTGGTGAGCAGGCAGCCGCTGACGCTCAGGTCGATGGCGCGGTTGGTGCCCAGGCAGGTGGTGAACCAGTACACCTCCTGGCCGTAGCTCTGGCCCTTGGTGGCGGTGGTGGTGCCGTCCGCGTTCACCTCGCAGGGGTTGTTCAGGGTGCACATGGCGCCGTCGTCGTTGCCGGTGTTGTTGATGCCGACCACCTGCTTGCTGGTGGCGTCGACGATCGGCGAGCCCGAGGTGCCGTGCGTGGTGTTGCAGCCCGCGCTGTAGCGGATCGAGTCCTGCCAGGTCCACTGGTCCTCGCGCAGGGTGCCCACGAAGCCGTTGATCGAGCAGTTCCAGGTCTGCTTCCAGTAACCCGACGGTATGAACATCGACGAACCGTTGACCGGGTGCGTGTCGGCGATCGTCAGCGCGGTGGCGCCGAACTTGGAGGTGATCGACGCGAAGGTGTCGGTCAGCTGGTAGAGCGCCACGTCGGTGCCGGTCATGGTCGCGTACAGGACCTTGTCGGCGTTCACGGTGCCGAGGGAGCCGCCGGAGGCGTTGAGCAGGGTGCCGGAGCGGCTGGCCGTCTGGTTCTGGATCACCTGGCCGGCCGAGGGCATGCTCGGCAGGCAGTGGCCGTTGGTCAGCATCAGCGCGCGGTCGGTGGACACCGAGGAGGGGTAACGCACCAGCGAGGCCGAGCAGTTGCTCAGGGCGATCGTGGAGGTCAGGTCGCCCGCCTGCACGGCCTGGGCCGGCGTGACGGCCGAGGTCAGCAGGCCCGCGACGATCGCGGCCGTGCCGAGCCCGGCGGTAAGTCCCTTGAACATGGGTCTCCTTGTGGGGGAACGCCGAGCGCACGAACGGATGCGCACACTCAGGCCGCTGAAAAATGCCATGCCCGCCTCAATGCGTCAACACCCCCGGCAGGGCTGGTCGTTGGGGTCATGAACCGGAGTGATCTCGTCCGAATCACGCTCCGGATGCCGCCCACCGATGACCGGATCGTTCCGCATCCGGCCCCGATGGTGTCTTCAGCCGGCGCTCCCCGGCGGCCAGGATGGAGGCATGACCAACGCACTGATCGTCATCGACGTCCAGGAGTCCTTCCGGCAGCGCGAGGACTGGGCCGCCGTCTCCGACCCGGAGATCGTCTCCAAGGTGGAGCGGCTGGTGGACCACGCCCGCGCCCAGGGCGACCTGGTGGTCTGGGTCCTGCACGCCGACCCGGATACCGGCACCGTCTTCGACCCCGCCAACGGCTTCGTCCGCCTGATCGACGGCCTGGCCCCCGCCTCCGGCGAGCCCACGCTCGTGAAGACCAGCCACAACGCCTTCACCACCACCAACCTCCAGCAGCTCCTCACCCTCCAGGGCATCCGGGACCTGACGGTCTGCGGCATCCGCACCGAGCAGTGCTGCGAGACCACCACCAGGGTCGCCGCCGACCTCGGCTACGAGGTCACCTTCGTCGTCGACGCGACCGCGACCCACCCGATCGCCCACCGCGACGCCCCCGCCGACCGCACCCTGGCCGAGGTGCTGGCCGACCCGCGTACGCTGTCCACCGAGGAGATCATCGCCCGCACCGAGTACGCCCTCGCAGGCCGCTTCGCGCGGGTCACCACCGTGAAGGAGCTGACCGGATCGTGACGCTGGTGGTCTTCCTGCTCGTCCCCGGCCTGCACCTGCTGGACCTCGCCGGCCCCGCTCAGGTGTTCTCCACCGCGGCCGACTTCGGCCTTGGCTACCGGACCGGGTACGTGGCCGAGCGGGAAGACGTGTCCAGCGCCCAGGGCCTCGCCCTGCGCGCCTCCACCGAGTGGCCCGCCCTCGCGGCGGGCGACCTGGTGGTGGTGCCCGGCTGGCACTCCGCCTCGCTCTCGGTCGAGGTGCCGCTGCGCCGGGCCACCCTGGACCGCCTGACGGCCCATCACGCGGCGGGCGGCACCGTCGCCAGCGTCTGCGCGGGCGCCGACGCCCTCGGCCGGGCCGGCCTGCTGGACGGCCGCCGCTGCACCACCCACCACGAGCTCCAGGAGGAGCTCGCCCACCGTTACCCGGCCACCACGGTGGTGCGCGACGTCCTCTACGTTGAGGACGACCGGGTGATCACCTCGGCCGGCATCGCGAGCGGGATCGACCTCGCCCTTCACCTGCTGGCCGTCCGCCACGGCCCCGCCGCGGCGGCCCGGGTCGCCCGCGACATGGTCGTCTACGCCCGCCGCAACGGCGACGAACCCCAGGCCAGCGCCGTCCTGCGCCATCGCTCCCACCTCAGCGACTCCGTCCACCGCGTCCAGGACCAGATCGACGCCGGCTTCGCCGACCGCCTCACCCTCACCGACCTCGCCACCACCGCCGGCCTCAGCGAACGCACCCTCACCCGCCGCTTCACCCAGGCCACCGGCCTCACCCCGCTCCGCTACCAGCAGGAGCTCCGGGTGGAACGCGCCGAACACCTCATCACCCAGGGCGCCACGGTGGAGGCGGCGGCCCGCGAGGTCGGCTTCCAGGACGCCCGCATGCTCCGGCGCCTGCGCGCGCGGACGGTGTCCACCGCCGACTGACGGGTCCGAGAGGGCTGACGGGGCTGACGGGGCTGACGGGGCTGACGGGGCGTCATCCGGGTCGGCGCCGCCACTACGATTGACCGACCGGTGGACGGCAACGGCAGTGACGGAGGGCGCCGGAGAATGCGCGAGCGCGGCGGGCACGCGGTCAAGGGCTCCGGCAGTGCGACGGCCTCGGGTCAGTCCTCCGTGGCCAACAGCGGGGTCATCAACGGCGACGTGCACGTCGGCATCCGGGTCCCCGCGCCGTCCGGCTACCTGCACCAGGTAGGCGATATCGCGGCGGCCGAGTTCAGGGGGCGGGAGGCGGAGCTGGCCGAGCTGGCGGCGTTCTGCACGGCCGAGGCGGTGGCCTCCTCCTACTGGAGGTGGTTGGCGCCCGCCTGGGCCGGAAAGTCCGCGCTGTTGGCGCAGTTGGTGCTGGATCCCCCGCCCGGCGTCGACATCGTCTCGTTCTTCATCACCTCCCGCATGGCCTCGCAGAACGACGCGGCCGCCTTCTGTGCGGTGGTCCAACGGCAGCTGTACGAGCTGCTGGGCGAGGAGGAACCGCTCACCACCCCCTACACCCGGGACGAGCAGCTGCGGCTCGCGATCGACCGGGCGGCGCGGCGGTGCGCGGAGCGCGGGCGGCGGCTGGTCCTGGTGGTGGACGGCCTGGACGAGGACCGCGGCGTGACGGCGGGTCCGGAAAGCCACAGCATCGCCGCACTGTTCCCCAGGGTTCCCGCGCACGGCATGCGGATCGTGGTGGCCGGCCGCCCGCACCCGCCGGTGCCCGAAGACGTCGGCCAGGCCCACCCGCTCCGCTCGACCGAGATCGACCACTGGCTCGCACCGTCACCCCACGCGCAGGCCGTGCGGTCGCTGGCCGAACGGGACCTGATGCGACTGCTCGACGGGGGCGGCCTCGGCCGGGAGCTCGTAGGGCTGACGGTGGCGGCGGGCGGTGGGCTGACCGCAGCGGACCTGGCCGCGCTGACGGGTAGTCGCCCGCGCCTCGTCGAGCGTGAACTCTCCGCCGTGGACGGGCGGAGCTTCCGGCGCCGCTCGGCCACCTGGCGCGCCGACGGGCCCGACGCCTACCTGCTGGCGCACGAGGAGATCCAGCGGAGTGCGGCCGAGCTCGTCATGCCGACGGAGCTGAAGGCCCATCAGGAGCGTCTGCACGCCTGGGCCGAGACGTACCGGGAGGCGGGGTGGCGGGAGGAGACGCCCGAGTACCTGCTGCGCGGCTACGCCCAGCTGCTCCAGGAGGTGGGAGGGAGTCGGCGGCTGGCACGGCTGGTGTGCGACCCGGCCCGGCACGAGCGGCTCTGGCAGCTGACCGGATCCGACTTCCACGGGCTGGGCGAACTGTCCGCCGCCATGGATCTGACGCTGGCCGAGGGGCACCGGACCGGGCGCCACGACGTGGGCACCGCGATGGCTGTCGCGGTGGCGCGCGATCGGCTGCACGGCCGGATGGTCAACCTGCCGAACCGGCTGATCGCCCTGTGGGCGCGGCTCGGCGACGCGGACCGCGCAGTCGGCCTGGCCCGGTCACAACGGGGCGTGGTGGAGCGGCCGTTCGCCTTCGCGGCAGCGGCGGAGCAGCTCGCGGCCGGTGGTCACCTGAGCCACGCGGTCGGTCTGGCCGACGCGGCCGGCGATCCGGAGGACCGGGCTCGGGTCCTCACCGCGATCGTGCTGGGCCTCGCCGAGGCCGGGCGGTACGGCGACGCCCTGCGGTTCGCCCTGGAGATGCCCGCAGGGAAGGAGAGGGCAGAGGCCTTGCTAGGGGCGCTGAAGGCGCTCGTGGCAGCAGACGGCGGCGGGGGAGCCGCCGACGTCGTGACCGTCGAGCCGTATGCCGCCGCGGCCCTTGAAGCCGTGGACGACGCGACCGATGTGATGGCCCAGGCCGAACACCGGTGTGCATTGGCGGTCGTGCTCCGCAGGATGGGTGAGGTCGAGAGGGCGACGGAGCTGGTGAACGGGGTCCTCGCCACCGCGTACGCGAGGGACTGGGCCTCCGGTCGCGCACACGTCCTCGCGATCGTCGCACGGGAGATCTCGTCGGATCCGGTTCTCGGAGCGCTCGGCCGGGAGACGGCGGTCGCCATGGCCGAGCTGTTCGAGACGGTGACCGAGCCGGAGCAGATGGAGTGGCTCTTCGCCGACGTCGCACCGGCGTTGGTGGCGGCCGGGCGCGCCGACCTGGCGCTGCTGCTCGCCGACCGCTTTCCCGCCGACGAAGCGGAGCGAGGGTGGGCCAGGGCGCTCGTCGGGTGCGCGGTCGCGGCCGATGGGGACCTGGCCGCCGCCCTCGGGCTGGCGGAGCACCTCGATGACCCGCGCGACGCCGTGGCGGTGCTCAACGCCGCCGGCGCCGTGCTGGGAGCTGCCGGAGCCACCGAGGAGTGCGGGGCGCTGGCGGAGATGACGCTGGACGCGGTGGACGAGTGGGTCCCGCCGAGGGACCGGGTGGAGCTGTTGGTCGGTACTGCCGACTTCCTGTGCACGGCCGGGCTTGTCCAGGAGGCCCGCTCGGTGGCGGCGGCTGCGACGAGCCTTGCCAGGGACTCCGTCGTCTCTCGTGGCAGTGTCGAGGAGCTCTCCGTCCTCGCCCGGGTGCTGGGCGGGGCCGGCCATCACGACCTCGGGCGCCGCGTGCTCCGCCGGGCTGCCGGACTCGCCGACGAGGCGGCGGCCGGTCTCGGTCGTGCGATGGACCTGGCCCACGTACTCGGAGGGTCGTATGCCGTTCAGAGCGAGGGCGAGTCCGAGCGGATGCTGGAGAGCCTGACCGAGGAGGTCGGGAGCCTCCGGCTCGTGGACCGGCCCAGCGCCTTGGCGGCCATGGCCGAGGCACTCGGAGGAGTGGGGAGATTCGGCGAGGCGTACGAACTGGCTCGTCAGCTCGGAGAGTTGGCGGAGGCCGGTGACTCGCTGTACCGGAGGGGCTGGGACCGGTACAGCGCGGCGCGTGCCTACCTGGCGGCAGGGGATGTCGATTCGGCGCTGGCCCTGAGCGAGGACCTGCCGTTGGACGCAATTCCCGAACTCCTCTCGGCCGTGGTCGAGAAGCTGGTGGACTCGGGCGAGCTGGCGCGAGCGGCGGCGGTGACCGACGCCATCGGCGACGCGATGGAGTACGAACGGAGCCTCGGGTACCTGGCCGGGGGGCTGGCGGCGGCGGGCGACTTCGGTCAGGCCGTGCAGCGGCTGGCCGAGATCGACTCCCCGGTCATGTGTGACCGGGCGAAGCCCCTGGTCGCCCGTGGCATGGCGCGGGCCGGCCAGCCCGAGGCGGCCTTGGCGGTCGCCGAGAGCGTCACGGACCTGGAGCGCCGGGGCAAGTCCCTGGCCTCCGTCGCCGAGGCGTGGGGGACTGGTGAACGCGGGCGGGCCCTGCTGGTCGAGGCGCTGGCCCTCGGGCCGTGGGAGCAGGTGCTCCCGGAGCTAGCGAAGGTGGCCCCGGAGTGCCTGCCGCTCCTGGCGGACCTCGTCCTGGCGGACGGAGAGCACGCGCAGTCAGGTTGACGGGGAGTCAGCGGCCTCGGGTTCGGAGGAGGAGCGCGACGCCGAGCGCCGCGGCCGCGCCGGTGGCGAGGGCGGCCCGGTCGGAGCGCCAGGAGAGCACCGAGCAGCGGGAGCGGGCGGAGAGCAGGGAGCCGGCGCTCAGCCAGGAGGCGGCGGAGAAGGCGGACAGGGAGGAGCCGGCCGAACCGATCGAGAGGAAGCTGCCGACGGAGCCGACGGAGAGAACCGAGCCGACCGAGCCGATCGACAGGACGGAGCCCACCGATCCGATCGACAGGGCCGAGTTGCGGGAGTGCAGCGAGCGGAAGTTGGCCATGGGGTCACCGTATCCAAGGGTGCGGCCGGTTTGCGGGGCGTACGCGCGGCTGCTTTAATAAACGAACGTTCATTTACTAATCGGGGAGTACGGATGACCGGTCGACCCAGAGGCATCCCGGACGAGGTGATCCTGCGGGCCGCCACCGAGGTGATCGGGCGCGGCGGACCGTCCGGGCTGACGCTCGCGGCCGTGGCGCGGGAGGTCGGGCTGGCGCCGGCCACCTTGGTGCAGCGCTTCGGCTCGAAGGCGGGGCTGCTGGCCGCCTTGGCGCGGCACTCCGCGGCCGAGGCGGCCGCCCGGCCGGAGCGGGTGCGGGCGGAGCACGGCGACCTGCTGGGCGCGTTGGCCGCCCTGGTCGCCGACTGGACGGCGCCGATGGACACCCCCGAGCGCTTCGCCAACCACCTGGCGATGCTCTGCGCCGACCTCGCCGACCCCGAGCTGCACGCGCACGCCCGTACCGCCCACCTGGCCCAACTCGGCGCCGTGGAAGCCCTGCTGACCGAGGCGCGGCTCGCGGGCGAGCTGCGCGAGGGCACCGACCCCCGAGCACTCGCCGGATCGGTCCAGGCGGTGACGGCCGGCGCCGGGCTGGTCTGGGCGGTCGAACGCGACGGCCCGTTGGCCGAGCGGCTGGCGCGCGAACTGCGCACCCTGGTCAGCCCGTACCTCACCACCGAACCCCGTACTCAGGAGGACACATGAGCAGCAGCGAACAGCGCCCGCTGGCGGGCAAGGTCGCCCTGGTGGCCGGTGGCACCCGCGGCGGCGGCCGCGGCATCGCCGTCGAACTCGGCGCGGCCGGTGCCACGGTGTACGTCACCGGGCGGAGCAGTGCGGGCGGCGGACGTTCGGAGCTGGACCGGCCGGAGACGATCGAGGCGACCGCCGAACTGGTCACCGCCGCCGGCGGGCTGGGCATCCCGGTCCGGGTCGACCACGCCGACTCCGCGTCGGTCCGCGCGCTGGTCGAACGGATCGCCGCCGAGCAGGACGGGCGGCTGGACGTGCTGGTCAACTCGGTCTGGGGCGGTGACCCGCTCACCGACTGGGAACACCCGCTCTGGGAGCAGGACTTGGACACCGGGTTGCGCCTGCTGCGGCAGGCGGTCGAGACCCACGTGATCACCAGCCGCCACGCCCTCCCGCTGATGGTCGCGCGCGGCAGCGGCCTGGTGGTCGAGGTCACCGACGGGAACACCGCCCGCTACCGGGGCTCCTTCTTCTACGACCTCGCCAAGTCCTCCGTCATCCGCCTCGCCGTCGCCCAGGCCGCCGAGCTCAAGCCGCACGGCGTCGCTGCGGTGGCGCTCACCCCCGGGTTCCTGCGCTCCGAGGCCCTGCTGGAGCACTTCGGCGTCACCGAGGAGAACTGGCGCGACGCCGTCGCCAAGGACCCGAACTTCGCCCACTCCGAAACCCCGGCCTACCTCGGCCGCGCCGTGGCGGCCCTCGCCGCCGACCCGGACGTGATGGCCAAGTCCGGCCGGGCGCTGGCCACCTGGGGCCTGTACCGCGAGTACGGCTTCACCGACGCCGACGGCACGCAGCCGGACTTCGCCGCCCACTGGGCCGCCGAACTGGAGCCGGAGTACGGCCCGTTGGGGATTCCTCTCTAGAGGTTGTCCCGTGACTGGTAGCTCGCCGCCGTGTTGGTCACGGCACGGGTCGGCTGATCCGGGCGGGTGATCCGAGCTGGATCGAGCCGTTCTCGGGGCCGGGCGAGTCGCAGTTCAGCCGGTAGGTGGTCATCAGATGTGGGGGTGCCGGAGGTGCTCGCGGGATGCCTGCGGATGCCGAGGTCGGGGAGGCTGCCACCGGGGATCCCCGCTCGCGGTGGTCAGCCCCCGCCGGTGAGGCCGTGGCGGTCGAGGCCGCGGTAGACGTGAGCCTCGAGGCACTGCGGGGCGTCCAGGCTGACGGCCTCGCCCCGGTAGAGGGCGATGAGCGAGTCCTTGCCCCGCCACCAGGAGTCGGTGAGGCCCTGTACTTCGGGTACTGGTACGTAGCCCTTGAGGTCCACGGCGTCGACGGCCCCGCCGGTGATCCGGGTGACGGTCTTGGCCCAGCGGCGCGCGTGGGCTGCCAGTGCCAGCGACTCCACCCAGCCTTCGGTGCTGGCGTGCAGTGGCGTCCAACGGTAGCCGTGGATGCCGAACTCGCCGTCAGGGCCGAGCAGGAATCCATAGGCCGTGGAGCAGCGGGAGTCCCCGGCCGGGATCCACCAGCCCTCGGTGGCCGAGCCCTCCGGAACGTCAGCGCCCAGGATGCGGGGCCCGCTCTCGTAGAACGGTGCCGGGGGCAGCGCGAGACCGCCCCATCGCGCCTCGTAGGCCACCGCGCGATCGATCTCCGCGGTCGGGACGCCGTGCTCGGTCCAGGAGTCGCGGTACCGTTCGAGGTCCTGTCGGGAGACCTGGACGCCCTCCGTCTCGACGAACCTCCGGGCCCGCGGGGTCAGACCGGTCGGCGAGACCGGGACGGGCGATGCGGGAGTGGCTGCCATCATGGCGCCGGACTCTACTGGCCAGGCTGCGGCTGTCGGTACTTGTATTCGGGGCAGGGCTTCGGCGTGGTTGGTTGATGTCCGGTTGGTGGTCAGGCGAGGTCGAAGAGTGCAGGTGGCCGTCGGGGGTCGCGGGCGTTGCGTCGCAGTGGCGCTGTGATTCGCCTGCAGCATCATCTGCCAGGTGATGCTGAAACCAAGCAGGTCCGGGGCGTTAGTGGTCGATCCGGTGGGCGGGGACCGCAGGGCACGGTGACGGTATCGGGTCGGCCGTCGTGCCAGGCGAAGCGGAGAAGGTGGCCGGCTGGCCGGGGGAGAAGCAGGGAACGACCCACAGGCGCGCGGTCCGATCGGTGCCCGCAGTGGCGAGCCGCCGCCCGTCCGGACTGAAGGCGACGTCCCGCAGCGCGCCCTCGGGCCAACGCCCACGAATGCGATTACGATCTACGACCTTGCTGGTCAAGGCGTATGACGATCTGACGGTCAGTCGATCCAGACCAGGACGGCGTGGCCGGCGGAGGCAGCGGTGCGGAAGAAGTCGACCAGTGGGGTGAAGGCCTCCCGGGCCCAGTCCAGTGACGCGGTGTCGTCGATCTGCGGGTAGATCTCGGTGGCGTCCAGTTCGGCCTGGACCACGTCCGCGATCAGCTCGTCGTAGCTCAGCCGCCCCAGCCCCTCGGCGGCCGACCGCACCTGAGCGACGGTCAGGTGGCGCGGCGGCCCGTAGCCCCAGTCCTCGGCCCCGGGCATCGACTCCTCGCCGTGCACCACGTCCACCGGGAAGCCCGAGCGCTTCAGCAGGAACCCGAGCAGGTCCCAGGCGCGGTCGGTGCTGAAGAACCGTCCCCCGTCCTCCTCCGCGCTCCGGTCCTGGGCCTCGTCGGCGAAGTCCCAGGCCCACTCCGGGTCCTCCAGGGCCCGGGCCAGCTCCTCCGGGGTGACGCGCAGGTACTCGCCGTTCATGCTCATGCGCGGCAGCCTACGGAACGGCTCCGACAGGAACACCCGCTGATCGTGCCGCGTGGATCTGGGAGACTCGGGCGGTGGAGCACTTCTCGACGAACCCCGGCAGCATGAAGGGCCCGGTGTCGCTCGTGGACGACCAGGGCACGCGGTGGGTGCTCCATCGCAAGGGCCTGGACCTGCGGGTCGTCCGACGGCTGATCAGGGATGCGGCGGTGTCCGTCGTCTGGGGCGACATGGGTGGCCTCGTCCCCTTGCAGGTCGCCGACGCCGAGCGCCCCGAGGTCTGGGAGCGGATCAAGCGCGAGTACTTCGGCCCCGGCGGCATCGGTTCCTACGGCCGCTACCTGGCCCACGAGTTCCGTGCCGAGCCGAGCCGCCGCCTGCTCTACATCGAGAACTACTGCTGATCCGGACGGCGGACGCGGCGCCGGGGGAACGGCCGGGCCGCTCGCCCGGCGCCGCGTCAGGGGGCGAAGGGTCAGTGACCCCGGGCGATCCAGTCCGCGAGGTGCGGGGCTTCGTCGCCGATGGTGCTGGTGTCGCCGTGGCCGGTGCGGACCACCGTCTCCGGGGGCAGCTTGAGGAGGCTGTCCGTGATGGAGTCGATGATGGTGGGGAAGTCCGAGAAGGACCGGCCGGTGGCGCCGGGACCGCCCGCGAAGAGGGTGTCGCCGGTGAAGACGGTCCCGAGCTCCGGAGCGTGCAGGCAGACGGCGCCGGGGGCGTGGCCCGGGGTGTGCAGGACCGTCAGGTCGGTGCCCGCGACGGAGAGCACCTGACCGTCGGTCAGGTCGCCGTCGGGGGAGCGGTCGGGGTGGGTGAGGCGCCAGAGCGGGAGGTCCGCCGGGTGGAGGAGGATCGGGGCGCCGGTGCGGTCGGCGAGGGCGGGGGCCGCGCCGACGTGGTCGTCGTGGGCGTGGGTGCAGACGATGGCCACCAGCCGGCGGTCGCCGACCGCGGCCGCGATGGCCTCGGCGTCGTGGGCGGCGTCGATCACCAGCACCTCCCGGTCGTCGCCGACCAGCCAGACGTTGTTGTCGACCTCCCAGGTGCCGCCGTCGAGTGAGAAGGTCCCGGCGGTCACCAGGCGTTCGATGCGCGCGGTCATCAGAAGACCACCACCGAACGCAGCACCTCGCCGCGGTGCATCCGGTCGAAGGCGCCCTCGACGCCGTCGAGCGGGATGGTCTCGCTGACGAAGGCGTCCAGGTCCAGCCGGCCCTGGAGGTAGAGGTCGACCAGCAGCGGGAAGTCCCGCTCCGGCAGGCAGTCGCCGTACCAGCTGGACTTGAGCGCCCCGCCGCGGCCGAACACGTCGAGCAGCGGCAGTTCGAGCTGCATCTCCGGCGTGGGCACGCCGACCAGGACCACGGTTCCCGCCAGGTCGCGGGCGTAGAAGGCCTGCTTGTACGTCTCGGGGCGGCCGACCGCGTCGATCACCACGTCCGCGCCGAAGCCGCCGGTCAGCTCGCGGATCGCCTCCACGGCGTCCGTCGAACGGGAGTTGACGGTGTGGGTGGCGCCCAGGCCCTTGGCCAGCTCCAGCTTGCGGTCGTCGATGTCCACCGCGATGATCCGGGACGCCCCGGCCAGCTGCGAGCCGGCCACCGCCGCGCCGCCCACCCCGCCGCAGCCGATCACCGCGACGGTGTCGCCGCGGCCGACCGCGCCGGTGTTGACCGCCGCGCCGAGCCCGGCCATCACGCCGCAGCCGAGCAGGCCGGCGGCGGCCGGGGAGGCGGCCGGGTCCACCTTGGTGCACTGCCCGGCGGCCACAAGGGTCTTCTCGGCGAACGCGCCGATGCCCAGGGCGGGGGAGAGCTCGGTGCCGTCCAGCAGCGTCATCTTCTGCTTGGCGTTGTGGGTGGCGAAGCAGTACCACGGGCGACCGCGCTTGCAGGCGCGACAGTGGCCGCAGACCGCACGCCAGTTGAGCACCACGAAGTCACCCGGGGCCACCTCGGTGACGCCCTCGCCGACCGACTCGACGACGCCCGCCGCCTCGTGCCCGAGCAGGTACGGGAATTCGTCGCCGATCCCGCCCTCCCGGTAGTGCAGGTCGGTGTGGCAGACCCCGCAGGCCTGGATCTTCACCACCGCCTCGCCCGGCCCCGGGTCCGGCACCACGATGGTCTCCAACCGGACCGGCTCACCCTTGGCGCGCGCGATGACGCCCTGCACCTGCTGCGGCATGCTCTGTGTCTCCTTACGACGGACGAGCGACAAGCACCGCCAGCCTACGCAGCCGCGCCGTCCGGCGCCGGGATTGAGGTGGTCACACGGGGGAGGGCGGAGCGGGCCGATGTCGGGAAGTCTGTTCGAGCCCTTCGCGTCCCGTGCCGACGGAGTGTCACGATGCGGAGTTGGCAGGGCGAACCGGAGCGGAGCGTACCGGAAGGGACGGTGGGGCCCGATGGGTGAGCGACCGGCTTTCGGAGTGCTGGGGCCGTTGGAGATCCGGTTCGGCGGAGCCGGGCTGCGGGTCGGCGGGCCGATCCCGGCCCGGGTGCTGACCATGCTGCTGCTGTCGCCGGGACGGATGGTGCCCGTCAGCCGGCTGGTGGCCGCCGCGTGGGAGGAGGACCCGCCCGCGACCGCCGCGCACCAGATCCGCAAGGCCGTGGCCGAGCTGCGCCAGCGGATCCCCGACGGCCCCGCGCTGCTGCTCACCGACGGCCCCGGCTACCAGGCCCAGGTCGGGCAGGAGCAGTTGGACCTGAGCATGTTCACCCACCTGCTGCGGCAGGCCCGCGAGGCGCTCGACGGTGAACGGCTCCCGGAGGCGGCCGAGCGGCTGCGCGGGGCGCTGGCCCTCTGGCGCGGCCCGGTGATGGCGGGGCACGGCGGCTCGGTGATCGCGGCCGCCTCGGCCGTCCTGGAGGAGCGGCGGCTGGCCGCCGTGGGGCAGCTGCTCGACCTGCGGCTCTCGCTCGGCGAGTCCGAGCAACTGGTCGGTGAATTAAGGGAGTTGTGTGCGGAGCATCCGCTGCGCGAGACCTTTCGCGGGCACCTGATGCTGGCCCTGCACCGCTCCGGCAGACGGGCCGAGGCCCTGGCCGAGTACGCGGCCACCCGGGCCCTGCTGGTCGAGGAGCTCGGCGTCGAGCCGGGGCAGCAGCTGAGCCGCCTGCACCAGTCCATCCTGCGCGGAAGCCCCGAAGTGTCCGGCGACCGGAGGCCGGTGGAGCCCGCTCCGGCCTCTCCGTCGCAGCCCCCGCGGTCGTCCGCTGCGGCCGGAGCTCCCGCCGTCGCGGCCGCGCCCGTGCTTCCGGCCCCGTGCACCCTGCCGTACGACCTGGCCGACTTCACCGGCCGGGAGGCCGAACTCGCCAGGCTGACCGAGGGGTTGGGGCCGGCCGAAGGGGTGGTGCGGACCGACGGTGCCGTGCGCATCCTCACTGTGGACGGCATGGGCGGCAGCGGAAAGACCGCCCTGGTGGTGCGGGCCGCCCACCGGCTGGCTCCGTCCTTCCCCGACGGTCAGTTCTACTCCGACCTGCGCGGCTTCAGCCCCGGTGAACGGCCCTGCGACCCGGCGGCGGTGCTCGGCACCCTGCTGCGCTGCCTCGGAATCCCCGGCGAGCAGCTGCCGGAGGGCGTGGCCGCCCGCTCCGCGCTCTGGCGCTCCGCCCTGACGGGCCGTCGGGTGCTGCTGGTGCTGGACAACGCCGCCGACGCCGCCCAGGTGCGCCCGCTGCTCCCCGCCTCGGCCGGCTGCCGGGTCCTGGTCGCCAGCCGTCGGCGCCTGGTCGGCCTGGACGGATCCGACGCGGTCTCCCTCGGCCTGCTCACCCCCGGCCAGAGCGCCGGGCTGCTCGCGGCCGCCCTCGGCGCCGACCGAACCGGCCAGGACCCGGACGCGGTCGGCGAACTGGCCGAGCGCTGCGGGCACCTGCCGCTCGCCCTGCGGATCGCCGCCGCCCGGCTGCGCAACCGTCCGCTGTGGAGCGTCCGGCACCTGGCCGACCGCCTGGCCGACGAGTCCCGGCGCCTGGACGAGCTCCGCTCCGGGGACCGCAGCGTGGAGGTCGCCGTCCGGCTCTCCTACGAGGTGATGGAGGAGGGCCACCGGCGCGCCCTCCGCCTGCTCGGCCGCTGCCCGGGCGGCGGGATCGACGTCCACGGTGCGGCCGCGCTGTTCGGCCTCGGGCCGCACCAGGCGGAGGACCTGCTGGAGCAGCTGATGGACAGCCACCTGGTCGAGCAGCACGAGCTCGGCCGGTACGCGCTGCACGACCTGGTGCGGCAGTTCGCCCGGCGGCTGGCGGAGCAGGACGGGCCGGTGTCCGCGCCCGAGGAGGAGGCCGCCGTGGTACGGCTGCTGGACTACTACGTGGCCGCCACCGACGCCGCCTGCCGCGCCCGCCACCCCGGGCAGGTGCCGGTCCGCCCGGGGGAGGACGCCGTCGTCGCCCACCTTCCCGACCTGGCCGGCCCCGACGAGGCGGAGGAGTTCCTCGACCGGGAGCAGAACTCGCTGGTGCTGGCGGCGGAACAGGCGCTCCGGCTCGGCCTGAGCCGGCACGCCGCCCGACTGGCCCGCAACCTGCTCGTCCACCTCGACGCCCGCGGCCGCCACGGCGACCACCACCTGGTGGCCGGTCTGGCGGTCGAGGCGGCCCGGAACTCCGGCGACCGCCACGGGCTGCGCGCGGGTCTGTGCGACCTGGCCGCCGTGCTCTGGAGGCTCGGCCGCTTCGCCGAGGGCGAGCGGGTCTCCACCGAGGCCCTGCGGCTGGCCGGCGAACTCGGCGAGCCGGAGGGCGAGGCGGCGGCGCTGCACCTCCTCGCGCTCGTGCACAGCGGCGAGGGACGGCTGACGGAGGCGCTCACCGGCCTGGAGCGCTCCGTCCGGCTCTACGGCGAACTCGCCGCGACGGGCCGTCAGGAACGGCGGGAGCACCGGGAACGGCAGGAACGGCTCGCCTGCTGCACCCTCAGCACGGTGCGGCTCTGGCTCGGCGACCACCCCGGGGCCGTGGCCGCCGCCGAGCGGGCCGTCCGGCTCGGCCGCGGCTTCGGCCCCGACGGCGAGGAGGTCACCGCCCTCACCGACCTGGCCCTGGCCCGGCTGGCCGGCGGCGAACTCGCCGCCGCCCGGCAGGCGGTGGACCGCGCACTGGAGCGCGGCGACGAACGCCACCGCCCCGAGAACCTCGCCCTCGCCCACGCCGTCGCCGCCGACGTCCACCAGCGCCTCGGCCGCACCGCCCACGCGGCCGCATGCGCCGAGCGCGCCGCGCGGCTGATCCGCGAACACGGCGCCGACGTCCGCCGCACCACCGTGGAGAACCTCCTCGGCGCGGTCGAACGCCGCAGCGGCTCCCCCCGCCGCGCCCTCGCCCTCCACCGCAGCGCCCTCACCCGTGCCGAATCCATCGGTCACCGCCTGGAAGCCGCCACCGCCCGCGCCGGCCTCGCCGCCGCCTGGCGCGCCCTCGGCGAACCCGCCCGGGCCACGGCCCAACTCCGCATCGCCAACGCCCTCTTCGACACCATGTCCGTCCCCGAACGCCGCCGCGCCGCCTGAGCGGGCGTTCAGGTTCTGCGGCTGATGTCAGTGGTCAGAGGGAAGAGGTCACTGGTCGGAGTCCGGTGCCCCGTTCGCCGGGCGGGGCCGGCGGCCGGTGGCGAGGGTGCGGCGCAGGGGCGGGAGGAGGAGGGCGCCGGCCGCGAGGGCGGTGAGGAGGGCCTCGGGCCAGGGGCCGAGGTGGGCGGCGGGGGTCGTGGTGGTGCGGAGGGGGAGGGCGGCGACGAGGTAGGACTGCTGCCAGGGGGAGGTGCGGGCGGTGGTGCGGCCGTCGGGGGTGATGGTGGCGCTGATGCCGGTGGTGGAGGCGAGGACCACGGAGCGGTCGTGTTCGACGGCGCGGACCCGGGCGATGGCCAGTTGCTGGAGGGGTTCGCCGAGGGAGCCGTCGCGCATGTAGGTGGCGTTGTTGGTCTGGACGGCGAGGAGGTTGGCGCCCGCCCGGACCGCGTCGCGGACCTGGGAGTCGTAGCCGACCTCGTAGCAGATGGAGTCGGCGAGGGTGACGGGGCCGACCCGGAAGACGGCGGGGCCGGTGCCCGGGACGAAGTCACGGGGGATCAGCTGGAGGTCGCCGAGGCCGCCGATGGTGTCGCGCAGCGGGATGTACTCGCCGAAGGGCACCAGGTGCTGCTTGGCGTACCACTCGCCCGGGCCGCTGACGGGGCGCCAGAGCAGGCCGGCGTTGCGGATCCGGCCGTCCGGGCCGTCGAGGATGGCACCGACCAGGACCGGGACGCCGAGACGGTCGACGGCGCGGCCGATCTGGCCGGAGAGCAGGCGGTCCGGGCGGGGGTCGGTGTCGGTGGAGTTCTCGGGCCAGACCACCAGGTCCGGGGTGGGGAGGCGGCCGGAGCGGACCTCCTCGGCGAGCCGGTCGGTGGCCGCGACGTGATTGGCCGTCACCTGCCGGACCCGGGCCTGCTCGGCGAGGGTGCGCTCGCGCGGGACGTTGCCCTGGACGGCGGCCACCGTGGCGCTCGGGCCGCCGGTGGCGGAGGGCAGCAGTAGGAGTCCGGAGAGTGCGGTCGCCACGGTGGCGGCGGAGCCGACGGCCCGGCGCAGCAGGCCGCGGCCCCGGCCCCGGGCGGTGAGCAGCAGGGCCAGGCAGGCCGCCGTGAACGCGAGCAGCCCGCCGAGGCCGGGGGCGCCGAGGACCGAGACCCAGCCCAGGGTCGGCGCGTCGGCCTGGCTGAAGGCCAGCCGCCCCCAGGGGAACCCGCCGAGCGGGAAGCGGGAGCGCACCGCCTCGGCCGCCACCCACCAGCAGGCCACCCAGAACGGGGCGCCGCGCAGCCGCCACAGCGCGGGCAGCCCGATGGCGAGCAGCCCCCAGAGCAGCGCCTGGGCCAGCGTCAGGCCGATCCAGGGGGCGGCGCCCAGGTTGCGCAGCCAGAGCAGCATCGGCCCGAAGAAGGCGAGCCCGTACGCGGTGCCGGCCAGGAAGGCCGTCCGGGCCCGGACGCCGCGGACGGCCGCGAGCAGCAGCGCGGGGCCCAGCACCGCGAGCGGCCACAGGCCGAGGGGAGGGAAGGCGGCGGCGGTGAGCAGGCCGCCGAGCGGCGCGAGGAGCAGTCGGAGCCGGGCCGCTCCCGGGAGGCCGGGGAGGAGGCGCCGGCCGGGCCGCGAGGAGGGCCGGGCCGGCGTGTGCTCGGTGGCGGGTGTGGCCGTGGCGGTGGTCATGGTGCGGGGTGCTCCTCGCGCGTCGGGGCGGGCAGGTGCCGCCCGCCGGGCACGCGGTGGTCAGGTCCTGCTGCGCCGTGACGCAGCATCGCACGTGGACGACCGGTCAGTGCTCGTGGGGTCCGTCGTGGTGGACGGGGCCGTGCGGCTCGGCGCAGTGGCCGGCGGCCGGGCCGGGCGCCGCGGCGGTCAGGCTGAGCACCCGCTGGGGAGCGTGGTCGACCTGGAGGGTGGTGTGGGTGATGCCGTGGTCGTGGGCGAGCTCGTGCTCCAGGTCGCGGCGGACGGCGTGGCAGTCCTGGTCCGGGGCGACCAACACGTGGGCGGAGAGGGCCGGTTGGCCCGAGGTGATGGCCCAGACGTGGAGGTCGTGCACCTCGCTGACCCCGTGGTGGGAGGCGAGCGCGTCGCCGATCCGGTCCGGTTCCACCCCGGCCGGAGCGGCCTCCAGGAAGATCCGGCCGGACTCGCGCAGCAGGCCCCAGCCCGCCTTGAACATCAGCGCGACCACGATCAGGGTCACGATCGAGTCGGCCCGGGCCCAGCCGGTGGTGAGCACGATGACGCCGGACACGGCGGTGGCGATGAAGCCGTAGAGGTCGTTGAGGATGTGCTGGTAGGCGCCCTCGACGTTGAGCGAGCTCCGGTTGGCCTTGGAGATGCACCAGGCGGCGGCGATGTTGACCACGATGCCCGCCAGCGCGGTGACGACGACCAGACCGCCCTCGACCTCGGGCGGGCTGATCAGACGCGAGACCGCCTCGTAGGCGAGCCAGGCGCCGAGCAGGATCAGCGTCAGCCCGTTGATCTGGGCGGAGAGGATCTCGGCCCGCTTGAGCCCGTAGGTGAAGCCGCCCCGGGCAGGCCGGGCCGCGAGCCGCATGGCCACCAGGGCCAGCACGATGGAGAAGGCGTCGGTGAGCATGTGCGCGGCGTCCGACAGCAGGGCGAGCGAGCCGGACACCACGCCTATGACGGTCTCGACCGCCAGGAAGACGGTGATCAGGGCGAGCGCGATGCCGAGCCAGCGACGGTCCGCGTCGGCGGAGACCCCGTGCGAGTGGCCGCCGTGGCCGCCGTGCCCGCCGTGGCCGCCGGCGTGGCCGTGGCTGTGGTCGTGCTCATGACCCTTCGTCATGTCCGTGCCCCCTCGTGCTCGTGTTCGGTGTGCGCGGTCGGAGGAAGTGAAACCTACCCCTGGGGGGTTGTGCAAAGGCTGCGCTGATGACGGTTTTCACCTCCGTTAAGACGCCCCTGACCTGCGAAGATGCGGGAGTTCGTGCAAGGTGCGGGTGTGCGCGTCCGGAGGCCCGGCGGAGGGGGATGGGCGGCGCGGGCGAACGGCTGCCGGGCCGCCGCCGGTCCGTGAACGCCGACGGCCTGGCGGGTGCTCCCCGTGCCAGTAGGGGAGCCGACCGCCAGGCCGTCGTCGTCAGGAACGCTTCGGTCTCCACGATCCGCCGGGCCCGGGGCCCTGTCATCAGCCCCGTCGACGCTCTGTCAGGTCCGGTCAGGTCACGGTCGGCACGACGTCAGGTCGCGGGATCAGCTCAGCCGCAGCGGCAGGCGGCGCAGGCCGTTGACCACGATGGAGTCCAGGTACTCGGGCTCCCCGGCCAGTTCGACCGACTCCACCTGGGCGCAGAACTCGCGCAGCACCGCGAGGATCTCCAGCTTGGCCAGCTGGGTGCCGACGCAGTAGTGCGGACCGGCGCCGAGCGCCAGGTGGCGGTTCGGGGTGCGCCGCAGGTCGAAGGTGTCGGGGGAGTCGAACTGCGCCCCGTCCCGGGCCGCGGAGGTGAGCCAGCAGACCACCAGCTCGCCGGCCCGGACGGTCTGCCCGCCGACGAGGACGTCCCGGGTGGCCCGGCGCAGCAGGTGGGTGGCGCTGGAGGTCCAGCGCAGGATCTCCTCCACGGCGGCCGGGGCCAGGGCGTCGAAGTCGGCGCGCAGCGCGGCCCACTGCTCGGGGTGCTCCAACAGGGCGAGCATCCCGCCGGACATCGCCAGCCGGACGTTCTCGGTGCCGCCGACCAGCAGGTTGTCGCAGTTGAGCACCACGTCCTCCAGGGGCAGCGGTTCGCCGTCCAGCCGGAGCGTGGCCAGGGTGCTGACCAGGTCGTCACCGGGCTCGGCCCGGCGCTGCTCCACCAGGTCGGTGAAGTAGTCGAGGATCTGGAGGTGGGCGAGGCTGCGCTCCTCGGCGCTGCCGGCGCAGAACGCGTCGGTGGACCAGGTGACGATCGAGGGCCGGTCCTCGTCCGGGATGTCGAGGAAGGCGCAGACCACGTCCAGCGGGACGCGGGCGGCGACCTCGGTGACGAAGTCGGCCTGCCCGGCGGCGAGCGCCGCGCCGACGGCGGCCCTGGCCGAGACGTCCAGGAAGCCGCCCAGCGTGCGCAGGTGGCGCGGGGCGAAGCGGTCGGCGATGGCGCCGCGCAGCAGGGAGTGGCGGGGCGGGTCGGAGAGGGCCAGGGTGCGGCCGCTGCCCGGGTCCTGGCCCTGTGCCAGCGGGCGGAGCAGGATGCCGGAGGCGGAGCTGAAGGTCTCCGCGTCGCGCAGCACCTCGCGGATGTCCTCGTACCGGGTGAGCGACCAGAAGCCGGGGAAGAGGCCGGGCTCGTGCCAGCGCACCGGCTCCTGCTCGCGCATCCGGGCCCAGGTCTCGTACGGGTTGCCCTGACGGTAGGTCAGGCCGTCGGTGAGCGCGTCCGGTCCCACCGTGGCCGGTGCGAGCGCGGCCGGTCCGATTGCGGCGGCCCCGAAGCCCATCGGGCAGCCCGAGGCGGCGGGGGAGGCGGGGGAGGCGGGGGAGGCGGTTGAAGACACGCGCGGGAAGGCGCTTTCCCGGGCCGCCACGCCGAGTGCGCCCGCGAGCAGGGCGACCGGGGGAGCGGTGCGCAGGTAGAAGTGGCCGCCCTCGGCGGTGACGGTGGAGAAGCGGCCGGAGGTGTGCTCGCGCCAGGCGGACTGGCCGGCCCGGATGCCGGGCACGTCGTCCCGGCCGGAGACGGCGACGACCCGGGCGCGGACGGTGCGGCCGACGTGCTCGCGGTAGTGGGCGACCAGCCGCAGGTCCTCCTTGATGTAGCCGAGCAGCAGCTCCAGCAGTTCGGCGTCCTCGCGGATCTCCGGGCTGAGCGGCTCGTAGCCCTCCAGGTAGGCGAGCACGTCCTCGGTGGAGCTGAACGGCACCGGCGGGCGCAGCCCGGGGGCGGCGGCCGAGGAGACCACCAGCAGCGGCACCGGCACGCCGGCCGACTCCAGCCGCCGGGTGACCTCGAAGGCCAGGTAGGCGCCCATGCTGTGGCCGAAGAGCACCGAGTAGCGGACCGGGCCGGCCAGCACCTCGGCGGCGATCTGCTCGGCCAGCTCGGTGAGGGCGGCCGGGGCCGGGTCGGCGATCCGGTCCTCGCGGCCCGGGTACTGGACGGCGTGCACCCGGACGCCCTCGAAGAGGGACTGCCAGGGCCGGAAGAAGGAGGCGGAGCCTCCGGCGTGCGGGAAGCAGAGCACGGCCGGGGCGCCGACCTCGGCCGTGGCCTCGACAGTGGCCTCGGCGGTGGTGTCGGGGGTGATCCGCCGAACGGCGCGGGTGGGGGAGGTGGTTGACGTCACGTCTGGCCCATCGGTAGCGCGGAAGGGGAGGTGGGCGCCCGGGCGGCGGTGCGGTGTCAGACCCGGGAGAGCAGCTCGACCTGCTGGTCGAGGGTGGCGCAGCGGTACACGTCGGCGACGCCGACCGGGTGGCCGGCGAGCTTGCCGAGAGCGCGGGTGAGCCTCAGGACGGTGAGCGAGTTGCCGCCGAGCTCGAAGAAGGTCTGCGGGCAGTCCCGGGTCACGCCGGTGCCCAGCAGTTCGGCCCAGACCCGGGCGACCTGCCCGGCCAGGCCGTCCGGCTGCGCCCCGTTCCCGTCCGCGGCCGCCGCGCCCTCCGCCGCGAGGTCGGCGAGCAGCGCGGCCCGGTCCACCTTGTCGTGGGCGGTGCGCGGAAGGACCGTCACGAACCGCACCCGGTCGGGGATCCCGGCCGGTCCGAGGGCGAGCTCGCCGGTGCGGCGCACCGACGCGGCGTCGGGGGCGCTGCCCGGCAGCGGCACCACGAAGGCGGCCAGGGTGGAGGTGGCGGCGTCGTGGGCGACGGCGACCGCCCGGACGCCGGGGTGGGCGGCGAGGGCCTCCTCGACGGCCTCGATGGTGATCCGCACGCCGCGGACCTTCACCTCGTTGTCCACCCGGCCGAGGAACTCCAGGCCCTCTTCGTCGGTCCAGCGGCCCAGGTCGCCGGTGAGGTAGGCGCGGCTCACCCGCCCGCAGGGGGCGGCCAGTTCGACGAAGACCTCGGCGGTGCGGCGGCGGTCGCCGACGTAGCCGAAGGCCACGCCGGGGCCGGAGACGGCGATCTGGCCGGTCTCGCCGGGGCCGACCGGCCGGAGCTGGTCGTCCAGCAGGTGCAGCTCGGTGCCGGGGATCGGGAAGCCGATGGTGGAGCGGGCCGGGCGGCGGTAGATCCGGTAGGTGGACCAGACGGTGCACTCGGTGGGGCCGTACTCGTTGGCCAGCGCCACCCCCGGCAGCAGGGCGAAGTGCTGCTCGATCACCGACTGCGGCAGTGCCTCGCCCGCGCTGACCAGCACCCGGAGGGTGGCCAACAGCTCGGCGGCGTCCGGGTGCTGGGCCCAGGAGGCGAGCAGCTCGGCGTGGAAGCCGGGCACCGTGAGCAGGTGGGTGACGCCGTGCCGGGCGATCCGCCCGAGCAGGGCACCCGGGTCCCGGCGCTCCTGCTCGTCCGCCACCACCAGCGTGCCGCCGGCCGCCAGGGTGCCCCAGACCCCGGCCACCGAGGAGTCGAAGTGGAAGGGCGAGAGCAGCAGGAAGACCGGGGTGCCGAACTCCTGGTAGGCCGTCAGACGGGCCGAGTTGGAGGCGGTCAGGTTGGGGTGGGAGACCGAGACGCCCTTGGGGCGGCCGGTCGAGCCGGAGGTGTGGAGGACGTAGGCCTCCTGGGCCGGGGTGGGCTCGGGGAGCGGGGTGCCCGCCGGGAGCGGGTGGTGCAGCAGGGTGTCGGCGTCGGGGTCGGCGGTCAGCAGCAGACCGGTGGAGGAGCGGATGTGGGCCAGGGCCTGCTCCGGGGCCTGCGGGTTGACCAGCACGGCGGAGCGTCCGCTCAGCCAGGTGCCGAGCACCTGGGCGACAGTGAGCTCGCTGCGGGAGGCCCGCACGCCGATCCGGCGGCTGGCCGGGCCGGCCGGGTGCGCCTCGATCGCGGCGGCGGTCGCCCGGGCCGCGAGCGCCAGGGCGCGGTAGCTGAGCGTCCGGTCACCGCAGATGACGGCGGGACGGTCGGGGTGGCGCTCGGCCCGGCTCAGCACCGTGGCGGGGACGCGCTCGGTGGTCTCGGGCAGGGCCGGTCCGGCGGCGAGCACGAAGGGCTGATGAGTCGTCATGGCAGCAGAGCATCCGCGCCGCTTTCCCGTCCCGCTCCCGGCCCGCTCCGGGAACGGAACGGGAAGGCGCCGGTACCGGGCGGAACCAACCTCCCCATGGCACCGGCTCCGGACGCCGTTCCCGCACCACCTGCGGGGCGGGCGGCGGGGGAGCGGGGGCCGAGCTGGAGCAAGCCGAGCTGACGGGAAGGGAAACGGTGTACAAGTCCTTCGCAGAGAAGCTGTCCGAGCCGGACCTCATCGACCTGGGCAACGGCATCTTCGTCCTGCGCTTCGAAGTCATGAAGGTCACCTCCGTCTACGCCGCGGTCAAGGACCTGCTGGACCGGGGTGTGATCCGGCCGGGGCAGACCCTGGTCGACAGTTCCAGCGGCATCTACGGCCACGCGCTGGCGCTGGTCTGCCGGGAGCTGGGCCTCAAGGCGCACGTCTTCGCCTCGGTCGCGGTGGACGCCGCGATCCGCACCCAGCTGAAGTACCTCGGTGCCACCTGGACCCAGGTGGCCTCCGGCGGGGACGGCGGCCTCCAGCACGACCAGGAGAGCCGGGTCCGGCTGGTGCACGCGTACATGGAGGAGCACCCGGACGCCTACTGGATGCAGCAGTACCACGACGACGTGCACTTCGTCGGCTACGAGCGGGTGGCCGCCACGCTGGTCAAGGAGCTCGGCTCGGCCGCGCTCACGCTGGTCGGCGGGGTCGGCACCGGCGCCTCCACCACCTCCATGAGCGGCTTCCTGCGCGGTGCGGTGGCCGACTTCCGGATGGTCGGGATCCAGCCCTTCGGCAGCCGCTCGTTCGGCGCGGAGGCGATACCGCTGGACGGCTTCATCATCGCGGGCATCGGCAGCGGCATCCGCTTCGGGAACGTCCACCACGACGCCTACGACGAGATCCACTGGCTGAACTTCGACGTCGCGGCGGCCGGCTGCCGGGACCTGCTCTCCACCACCGGGGTGTTCGCCGGGCTCTCCTCCGGCGCGGGCTGGCAGGTCTCCAAGTACCTGCGCGAGCGCTCGCCGGACGGCGCCCCGGTCGTCTTCCTGGCGCCCGACCCCGGCCACCGGTACGTGGAGAAGGTGTTCCCGCCCGAGGGGCCGGTCGAGCAGGACCCGCGGTACGCGCCGACCGTGATCGGGGACCTGGCCGAGCTGACCGGCCCGTGGAGTGCCATGGACTGGGCCCGCCGCCCGTACGAGGTCCACGACGACCTGCCGCCCTACGTGCCGGCCGGCGCCGCGGCCGCCGCGCGCTGAAAGCGCTTTCCCGGTCCCCCAGGACCACCTGACGCACCTGACAGACCCTCATGCCGAGAGGCCCGCACACCATGACCAAGATCGCCGTCATCAACTACGGCCCGAAGAGCGACTACGCCGCCATGCTCCCCGAGGTGGCCGGCGCGCTGCACGTCTACAGCCACCACGAGCTGGCCGGCACCGAGGGCTTCGCCCACTACGAGTACGTCCCGGACTGCGAGTTCGTCCCGTACCCGGAGCTGATGATCCGTCGCTCCGCCGAGGACGCGCCGTTCACCCACGTGATCACCGACAACGAGTACGACCTGGAGCGCACCGCCCGGATCCGCCGCGACCTGGGCATCCCGGGCCAGTCCCCGGCCAGCGCGCTCTCGTTCCGCGACAAGGAGGTGATGAAGCGCGTCGCGGAGAAGACCGTGCCGGTGGCCCGCTACGCCCGGCTGGAGACCGTCACCGACCTCACCGACTTCGTCGCGGAGACCGGCTACCCGGTGGTGGTCAAGCCGGTGAAGCAGGGCGGCTCGCGGGACATCGTCACCCTGCACGGCGACGACGAGCTGGTCGAGTTCACCCGGCGGCACTGGCGGGACGACCTGATGGTGGAGCAGTTCGTCGACGGCCCGATGTACCACGTGGACGCGGTCATCGCGCCCGGCTACCGCTTCGTCGCCTCCTCCCGCTACCTGCGCAGCTGCCTGGGCGTGCTCGCCGGGGAGAACAACGGCTCGCTGCAGCTGCACCCGGAGGAGAAGTTCGCCGCCCGGCTGGAGGAGTTCCTCGACCAGGTGCTGGACGCCTTCGAGACGCCCGAGGCAAGCGCTTACCACCTCGAGGTCTTCCACACCCCCGACGACCGGCTGGTGCTCTGCGAGATCGCCTCCCGGGTCGGCGGCAACCGCATTCCCCAGCTCACCCGCGCCACCTACGGGGTGGACCTGCACCGCACCTGGCTGCGCCAGTCGGTCGGCCTGCCGGTACCGCCCGCCCCGGCCGAGGCGCCGGAGTCCGTGCGCGGCTCGGTCTCGGTGGTCCCGCAGGGCCGCCCGGTCGGCGCCCCGCCCCGCCCGCCCTTCGAGTGGATCGACCACTACGAGGTGAACGCGGCGCTCGCCCCCGGCGCCAAGCCCGCCAACAGCACCTCGCACCTGTGCTTCGCCATCGTCCGCGGCGCCGACCTCGCCGAGGTCGAGCAGCGGGTGCTGGAGACCGAGGCCTGGCTGATGGCCAACCTGGTCGAGCCGGCGGACGCCGAGGCGGCGACCGACGGGACCGCCCCGGAGGTGACCACCCCGTGACCACCTGGCGCCGCACCTCCGCGACCGGTCGGGCCCTGCTGCTGACGGTCCTGCTGACCGGGCTGACCACCTTCATGTTCCTCCCGCTGCTGGCCGTCCGGCTGTCCGCCCAGGGTCTGCCGACCGGTCAGGTCGGCTTCCTGGTCGGCCTGCTGTCCTTCAGCAGCCAGGGCTTCTCCCTGGTCAGCGGAGCGGTGGTGGACCGGCTCCGGCCGCGGACGGTGCTCGGCGCCGGTTTCACCCTGCGGATCGCCGGGTACCTGCTGCTCGGCCTCGGGCTGGTCGGACCCTCGGGCCCGGACGGCCGGACGGTGCTGCCCGCCCTGCTGGCCGGGATCGTCGCGGTCGGCGTCGGCGGCTCGCTGCTCGGCCTGTCGATCAAGACAAGGCTGGTCCGCGAGGCGGGCGAGGCCCCGCGCGAGATGCTGGCGCTGCGCTCCACCTTCGTCAACGTCGGCGTGGTGGCGGGCCCGGCCCTCGGCGCGGCGGTCTACCCGCTCGGCTTCGGCTGGATCCTGGCCGCCTGCATCACCTCGCACCTGCTGCTGGGCCTGTACCTGACGGCCCGTGACCAGCAGCCGGTGCAGCGGGGCGGCGGCCCGGCCCGGGCGGTGGAGAGCGCCGAGGCCCCGGAGTCGCCCGCCGCGGCCCGGGCCCGGCGCCGCCAGTGGGTACCACTGCTGCTGGTCGGCACCGCCTACTGGGCGCTCTACAGCCAGCTCAACGTGGTGCTGCCGATCACCGCCGAACGCCTCACCGGCAGCCCCGCCGCCATCACCGCCGTCTTCACCGTCAACGGCGTGCTCTGCGTGCTCTTCCAGTACGGCCTGCTGCGGCACGTCTTCGGCCGGGTCTCCTCCCGCACCCTGCTGGTGCTCGGCTTCCTCTCCTTCGCCGCCGCCTACCTGGTGTTCGTCCCGCTCGGCGGCTGGGCCGCGCTGCTGGTCTTCGTCCTGCCGGTCACCCTGGCCGAGATGCTGGTCTCGCCCAGTCTGGACGAGCAGGCGGTCAAGGCCGTCTCGGCCCGCCGCACCGGGCTCGCCCTCGGCGCGATGAGCGGAGCCGGAGCCCTGGGCAGTCTGCTCGGTGCCGGCGGTGGCGGCCTGCTGCTGCAGACCCTGGGCGAGGGCACCGGGACCTGGCTCGTCGTCAGCTCGGTGGCGGCCCTGGCCGCGGCCACCGCCCTCCTCCTACCGAAAGGCTCCGGGACGATGCCCGAGACCCTGCCCACCGCCGTGCTGCTCGGCCCCCGTGACACGGTGGTCACCGCCGCCGAGTCCCTCGGCCTGGCCGTGGTGGTGGTGGCCGACCCCACCCAGCCGGCGCCGCCCGCCACCGACTGGCCGGTCATCGAGACCCCCTGGACCACCGACACGACCGAACTGGTCACGCGGCTGCGGGAGTTCGGCTTCACCGGGCCGGTCAGCTGCTTCGGCTTCGGCGAGCTCGGCTCCAGCGTCTGTGCCGAGGTCAACCAGGAGCTGGGTTGGACGGGCAACCCGCCCGAGGCGCTGGCCGCGTTCAAGGACAAGGCCCGGCTGCGCGCCCTGGTCGGCGACCGGGCCGGCAAGCCGGTGGTCCACGCGCTCGGGCGCACCCAGGCCGAGCTGACCGCCGCGATCGAGCGGATCGGCCTGCCCTGCGTGGTCAAGCCGGTGGACGGCACCGGCAGCGCGGGCGTGCGGCTGCTGACGGACCGCGAGGACGCGACCTGCTTCCTGCGCGAGGCTCGGGACTCCGGCCCCTACCTGGTGGAGGAGTACCTGAGCGGCCCCGAGTTCAGCGTGGAGGCGGTCAGTGTGGCCGGACGCCACCGGATCGTCGCCGTCACCGAGAAGCGGACCACCGGAGCCCCGCAGTTCGTGGAGACCGGCCACACCCTCCCGGTCCGCCTCCCGGAGGCGGAGACGGCAGCCGTCTCCGCGCTGGTCCGGGCCACCCTGGACGCCACCGGCTACCGCTACGGCCCCTCGCACACCGAGGTGATCCTGACCGGCGACGGCCCCCGGCTGGTCGAGTCGCACGGCCGCCCCGGCGGTGACCGGATCAGCGACATGCAGCAACTCGCCCTGGGCGAGGACGTGTTCGCCCTCGCGATGGCCGCCGTCTTCGGCCTGCCGCTGCCCGCCGGCCGCGAGCGCCCCAGGGTGGCCGGCATCCGCTACGTCACCTTCGACGGCACCCTGCCGATGCCCGAGACCAGCACCGAACTGGTCGCCTCGCTGCCGGGCGTGACGGAGGTGCACATCACCGTCCCGGTCGGCCAGCTGCCCGCCCCGATCCTCAAGTCCGGTGACCGGCACGGCTTCGTGCTGGCCGTCGCCGACACCAGGGAGGAGCTGGAGGCGCGCCTGGACTGCGCCGTCCGCACCCTCACCGCCAAGGCCGTGGCCGGCGCCCGCGCCTGATCATCCGTCCGACCCCCTGCCGAGCACCCGCATCCGCGTCCGTACCCGCACCCGCATCCGTACAGAGAGGCCCGTGCCCCCGTGTCCTACAAGATCCTGATCCTGGTGTCCGAGGCGTCCACCGTCGAGCTCAACAACCACTCGATCATCCCGAGTGCGCTGCACCGCGAGGGCCACGAGGTGCACATCGGCGACATCGACACCCTCAACGTGCACGAGAACGTGGTCGTGGTCGACCGGGTGCGGCTCACCGAGGAGTTCGCGGCCGGGGGCGAGTTCCCCGCCCTCACCAGGACCTACGCCTCCGCCGAGGAGTTCGACCTGGTCTGGGTGCTCACCGGCACCCACCCCGAGTCCGGCGACGACTCCTTCCGTCTGCTCTGGCTGCTCAACCAGCGGGTGCCGTTCGTCAACGACGCCAGCGCGCTGTTCTACCTCAACACCAAGATCAACCTCAATGCGATCGTGCCGCCCGAGCACCTCCCGGTCAGCTACGTCACCAACGACTTCGACTTCCTCAACGGCCTGGTCGACTCCGACGGCGAGCGCTCCTGGGTGGTCAAGCCCACCAGCGACGGCTGCGGCGCCGACGTCTACGTGGTCAACCGCACCGACCGCAACCGCTCCGCCGTGCTCTCCTCCGCGACCGGCAACGCGGCCTCCCGGTACGGCCGTTACGGCCGCGACATCATCGGCATGGCCAAGCGCCACACCGCCGTCCAGGAGTACATCCCGAACGTCCGGGAGAACGAGAAGCGCGTCATCGTCATCGGCGACCAGCCCGTCGCCGGCTTCAACCGCCACCACCCCGAGCACGACCACCGCTCCAACGCCACCCTCGGCGCGCGCTTCTCCCCGCTCGAACTCACCACCGAGGAGGAGGCGTTCGTCCGCCGCCTGGGCCGCCGGATGACGGAGCTGGGAATCTTCTACTCCGGCATCGACCTCGCCTACCCGTACGTCATCGAGGTCAACATGGTGAACCCGGGCGGCCTGAGCTACCACAAGCGGGCCACCGGGGAGGACAAGTCCTCCGAGGCGGTCAACACGCTGCTGGCGGTGCTGCGCGAAGCCGGGAAGCTCAAGTGACCGCCTTCTGGCCGGGATCGGCAGAGCTGGTGGCCTGGGACGGACTGGACCAGCGGGCGGTGGCCGGCTGGAAGCAGTACGCGGCCACCGGCGCGTCCGAGGCCGACGGTGCCGCCTTCGCCGAGCGGCTGCACCGGCCCGGCTGGGTGCACACCTACCCGCCCCAGATCCTCACCGGCGAGGCCGTCACGGCGGTCGAGACCACCGGGCTGCGGCTGGCGGAGCTGATCACCGGCTTCCCCGAGCGGGCGTTCGGCGGGGACCGCTCCGCCTGGCTCGAGTACCTCCGACTGCCCAGCACCGAGGCCGAGTTGATCGCCGAGGCGCTGGACCACCCGCACCTCGCCAAGGTGGCCACCGCCTTCATGCGGCCCGATCTGGTGGTCAGCGAGAACGGCCTCAAGCTCGTCGAACTCAACGTGGCCGTCTCGCTCGGCGGTCTGAGCACCTGCGCCCCCTACACGGCGGCGGCCGCCGACTCCGGCTTCGCCCGCCACCTGGCGGCCCAGGGCCTGCGGCTGCACGGCACCGACACCTCGCGGATCTGGCTGGAGGTGTTCGGCTCGTTGCTGCGCGGTACCGGCGAAGGTCCGCTGCACGTCTTCGAGGCGGCGGCCGACCCGGCCGACGCGCTCGGTGGGCGCCGCTTCTTCGCCGACATGATCCGCTCGGCCGGGTACCGGATCAGCTCCGGCCTGATCCACGACCTCGAACTCTCCGACGAGGGCGTCGCCTTCGGCGGCGAGCGGGTGCACGCGATCTTCACCGGCTACACCTGGGACGAGACCCGGCGCTTCGTGCCACCCGCGCTCACCCGGCGGCTGATGGAGCTGGACGCCGCCGGGAAGGTCGACTTCATCGGCTCGCCCGCCGCCGCCCTCTACGACAACAAGGCCAATCTGGCGCTGCTCTTCGACCCCCGCTACACGGCTCTCCTCACGGCGGAGGAACGGGAGTTGGTCCGCAAGCACGTCCCGGAGACCAGGGTGCTGGACGCCACCACCCTGGACTGGGCGCTGGCCGCGCGGCCCCTGCTGGTCTGCAAGCCCACCGCCGCCTACGGGGGCAAGGACATCGCCTTCGGCCTGGTCCACTCCGACGCCGCCTGGGAGACGGAGCTGCGCCGCCGGCTGGCCCGGCCGGGCGAGGTCCACGTCCTGCAGCGCCGCGAGGCCCCCGCCCGGCTCACCCTGCCCGGGACCGCCACCGCCGAACGCGAACTGGTCCTGGCCCCACTGCTGTTCGGCGGCCGCCCGGCCGGCATCTTCGTCCGCCACGCGCCGCCCAAGCCCGACTCCGCCATCAACGCCTCCAGCGGAGCCGAGGCCGCCGGAGCCCTCACCCTGCGCCGCATCACCCCGCTGGGCTGACCCCGCCTCAGCCTCCCCTCCCCCTCCGACCCCGGGGCCCCAGCCGGCTGATGGCCGGGGCCCCGGCCCGCGTCACCCGGTCCGCGTCACCCGGAGCGTGTGAAGACCACGGTGTCCGGGCCGGCGGGCAGGCGTTGCCAGCCGTGGCGTTCGTAGAGGCGGACGGCGTCCCGGGCGTTCGGCGAGGTCAGCAGCCAGCACGCACCCTGGCCCTCGCACAGCAGGTCGAGGAGGCGACCGGCGAGACCCTGCCCCCGAGCGTGCGGCGCCACCGCGAGTTCGTCGACCTCGAGCGTTCCGGCGAGCCGGCTCTCCACCTGGTCCCCGAGGGCGGCCCGCACCCGGTCGTAGGAGCGGCCGGTGGGGAACGGACGGGGAGTGGGCCAGGCCGTGGCGAAGCCCGCGGGGGTTCCGTCCGCACCGGCCAGCACCGCCCTGAACCCCGGCCGGTGCAGGTCGGTGGCGAGGCGCCGGGCGTAGGCGGCGGCCTCCTGCTCGGTCTCGTGCCACGGCGGGCCGGCGAAGGCCGTGCGGTACACGGCCGTGAACTCGGCGACGCGGGAAGCGGTTCGACTCCCGCAGAGGCGTTCCAGTCTCATGCGGGCACCCGGACCTTGCCGATGCCCAGGGTGCTCGCGGCCGGCAGCAGACCCGAGGCGAACGCGGCGCCGAGGAGCGGGCGGTTGAGCTCGGCGAGCCGCTCGCAGCCCTCCGTACCGAGGGCCCGCCAGGGGCCCGCCGCCAACTCGTCGGTGAGCCGCTCGACCTGGTCCCGCAGGGCTTGGCCCGCGGGGGTGGCGACGCCGTCGGCGTCGACCAGTCCGCGGGCTGCCAGCCGGTCGCGGGCGGCCGCCCAGTCCTGGGCACTCCACCCGCGACCGGCGAAGGCCTCGACCGCTGCGGCACCGACGGAGGCGAAGGAGACCAGGGCCTCGCAGGCGTCCAGCCCGTAAGCCTGAAGGGCCGTCAGATGCCCGTCGCCGCGGTGCTCGCGGAGCACCGTGTACGCCTGCCAGAGGGCAAGGTGCGGCTCCTGCGGCCAGGTCAGTCCGAGGTTGGCCGCCGCGAGCGGACGGTGCGTCACGTCCGCGGACTCGGCGGCCCGGACCGCCAGCTCCGCGGCCTCGTCCAGCGCGGCCCCGTCCAGCGCGGTCGCGCCGCCGAGCACGGTGCGCACCGTCCGGTCCACCGCCCGCAGCCGGGCCGCGAGCACCTGTCCCGGCGTCGCGGTGGCCCAGATGCCGGGGACGTGCGAGGCGATCGTGGCAGGGCTGAAGCTGTAGCAGACCGCCGCGACCAGCCCGGGGCCGACCGGTCCCAGCGGCGCCGTGCGCCAGGCGAAGTAGCTGGGCCAGCGCGATCCGGTGTCATAGCCGAGCAGGGCGGCCTCGTCGAAGGCCGGAGGAGCGAGGTAGAGCATGGCGTGCACCGGCTCGATCTGGTGCCACATCTGACGGGCCAACAGCTCGGGCATGGCAATCTCCTCACTGTCTAGATACGATACAACAGTGACGGTAGAACCATGGCGCATCACTGGTCAATCGGAGTTGGACAGGTACATCGGCCGGCAGGTCGACTTGGCCGCCCTCCTGGTGAACTCCCTCTCCACCACCGCGGCCCACGGACGTCCCGTCACGCCGCCCACGGGCGGCGAGCGGTTCGCCGCGGTCACCGCCGGCCTCGCCGCGGCCGGCCGGCCGCCGTCCTCCCTCACCGCCGCCGACGCCGACCGGCTCGCCGAGGTCGCCGCCGTCCTCCGTCCGGTCTTCGGCGCCGGTGACCGCATCCTCGAAGCGGCCGCGAACCTGAACCACCTGCTGGTGCGCCACCAGGCCGTACCCAACCTGCACGGCACGCCCGACCAACCGCTCCTGCTCGCCTTCCACCGGGCCGACGCGACGCTGGTCGACGCCTGGGCCGCCGACACCGGGACCGCCCTGGCCATGGTCATCGGCGTCGGCCAGGCCGCCAGGCTCGGCAGCTGCCAGGCCGACGGCTGCGCCCTGGTCTTCTTCGACACCACCCGCAATGCCTCACGGCGCTTCTGCGAGCTCTCCTGCCAGAACCGCGCCAAGGCCAGCGCCTACCGCCTCCGGCGGCGGAGTTAGGCCGACCGGGTGCGGCCCGGCTTCGGCCCGGTGTGGTGCGGCGGCGGGCGGGCTCGGGCACCGGATAACTCTGTGGACGGACGTTCCGCAGGGCGTCCGCGGTCGAGCGGGGAGCGGTGGATGCGGGCGTGGTGGTGGCGGGCCGCGGTGGCGGTCGTGGTGTGTGCGGCGGCCACCGGGACGGCGGTGGCGGAGGCCGGGGCACCGCAGGCGGAGGAGCGTCGGGAGGGGCTGCGGGTGGTGCACGTCTCGGTGGACCCGGTGCGCGCGCACGGTGTCACCACGGTGCGCGCCCTGATCACCAACGACGGTCCGGGAGCGGTGGGTTCGGACTTCACGACGCACGTGCGGGTGCCGCTGCGGGCGCTGGCCACCGGTACGTACTTCCCTCGCAACTGCCACCTGGAGCAGGCGGAGCTGAGCTGCTCCTTCCGCAAGGGGCTGCCGCTGCTGCGGACCGCGACGGTGCTGATCCCCGTCCGGCTCGCCGAGGACGTGCGGGACGGCGAGCGGCTGGAGGGCGGCCTGATCACGGTGGACGACCCCGACCGGCCCGGCCGCACCCACAGCCGTGCGTTCTCGATCGACGTCGGCTGAGCCCTCGTCCCGCGCCCGACACCCTTCGAACGGAGCCCCGTTGTCCCTGCCCCGCCGTGCCGCCATGGCGGCCATGGTCCTGCTGCTGCCACTGCTCCCGGCCACCGGGGCCGCCGCCGCTCCTCCCGTGCGGCAGCAGAGCCTGACCCCGCAGCGCGCTGTCCCGGGCGCACCCGTCGCGGCCACCCTCACCGTCCGCTCCACCAGCTGCCTGACGGTGGACGAACTCGGCGTCGGGGTACGGGACTCGGCGCAGAACAACCTGGACTTCCCCGGCTCCACCGGCCGGATCGAGATCTGCCCGGACGGGTACACCCTCACCACCGGCACCCGTACCTTCGACGCGGGGAGGTACCGGCAGTTCGGCTTCTACCGGATCGGCTCGCGCTACTTCGACCTGGACAACCGCCCGTTGGTGGTGGCCGCGCCCGAGATCCGCCAGCGCTCCCTCGCGCCCGACCAGGCGGTCGACGGCCGGCCGGTGGCCGCGACCCTCACCGTCACCGCGGACGCCTGCACGACGGTGGACGAACTGGGCGTCGGCGTCCGGGACCAGGACGACGCCAACGTCGACTTCCCCGGGACGGCGAGCGCCGTCACCGTCTGCCCGCAGGGGTACACCCTGACCACCGGCGAGCGCTCCTTCCCGGCCGGGACGTACACCGAGTTCGGCTGGTACCGGATCGGCACGGAGTACCACAACCTGCGCAGCCAGACCCTGACGGTCCGCCAGCTGCCGACGCCGCCCAGCCCGCCCGTGGTGGGCGAGCTGGTCTTCGACCAGACCTTCAACGGCCCGCTGGACATCGGCGGCACCTGGAACGACAGCACCACCAGCGCCTACCGCTACGGCAACCACAACCCGGACGACGACAAGCTGGACTGGATCGAACCCGCGGCGACGACCACCGCCGGCGGCCGCTCCTCGTTCACCGGCAGCCCGGGCACCGAGCGTCTGGAGAGCGGCGAACTCGCCTGGAACACCGGCCTGCTGACCACCGAGTCGACCCAGCAGGGCTTCCAGGTCCGCCCCGGTGACTACGCCGAGGTCAAGCTCCAGCTGCCGTCCGGCGAGGGTGCCTGGCCCGCGCTGTGGACCTGGAAGGACGGCGGCAGCGAGATCGACTCCTTCGAGTACCACCCCGACAATCCCAACCTGCTGGAGCTGAGCAACCGCATCCGCCCGGCCTCCTCCTACTACACCGACCCCGAGACGGTGTACCCGGGCGCCTGGATCACCATCGGCGTGCACTACGGCACCCGCAACAACGACTGGTACGTCAACGGCCGCCTGGTCTTCTCCGACCAGACCGGAGTCCCGGACGACTGGTCCGCCTACCTGATCCTCAACCTCTCCATCGACGCCGGCTCCTGGCACCCCGCCCCCGACGGCCCGACCCCCATCGTCCTGAACGCCGACCACCTCCGGGTCTGGCGGCCCAGCGGTAACTGACTGGCACCGGCCCGGAGTCGGTGGCTACGTTCGCGGGATGCAGCGACTGGCACTCTTCGACCTCGACGGAACGCTCCTCGACCGCGACGCCGCCTTCGCCGCCTGGGCCCGGGAGTTCACGGACTCCCGGCGCCTGGGCGATGGGGCGCTGGACTGGCTGATGGCGGAGGACACGCGGCACAGCGGCCCGATGGGCGGCTTCTTCGCGAACGCCCGGGAGCGGTTCGGCCTCCGGGCGTCGGTCGAGGAGCTCTGGAGCTCCTACCGGGCGCGGATGCCGGAGTTGATCACCTGCCCGCCCGAGGCACTGGCGGCCCTGGCCGCCGTGCGGGAGGCCGGTTGGCGGACCGCGATCGTCACCAACGGCCGGCAGGACGTTCAGCTGGCCAAGATCAGGGCGACCGGGCTCGCGGAGTCGGTCGACGCCTGGTGCGTCTCGGAGGAGGTCGGAGTCCGCAAGCCGGAGGCCGGGATCTTCCGGATCGCCGCCGAACGGTGCGGGGCCGAGCTCGACCGTGGCGGTTGGATGGTCGGCGACCGCCTGTCGGCCGACATCGCGGGCGGCCGGGCCGTGGGGTTGCGGACCGTCTGGCTGCCCGGCCGCAGGGCCTCGGCGCAGGGGCCCGCGGGCGTCGTGCCGGACGCCACGGTGGCCTCGGTGTCCGAGGCCGTGCGGGTGATCCTCGCCGCGCCGGACGGCGGCTGACGGGGGATCGGCGCGGGGTCCGCAGCCGTGGCCGCGGCCACGGCCGTGTGCGGGTCGGTGCGGGTGAAGACCAGGACGCGCAGGACGGCGAAGCGGGCGAGGCCGGCCAGTGCGGAGGCGCCGAGGTAGACGGCCTGCTCGACGAGGGGGCCAGGGGAGTCCACCGCCAGGTGGAGCAGGAGCATCGCCGCGCAGGTCGCGGCGTAGGCGGCCGTCGCGAAGGCGGCGGCCTGGGCGTGCTGACGGCCCGTCGCACGGGCTCCGGTGCCCGGGCCGAAGGTGAAGCGGGCGTGGAGTTCGGTGGTCAGGGCGGTGGAGACCACGGCCACCAGGGCGTTGGCCAGGGCCCAGGCGAGGTGGTCCGCGAGGGCGGCCACGGCGAGCCCGGAGAGGACGCCGGCCCCGCCGCCGAACAGTACGTACCGCACGAACGCCTTCATGGCCCGCCCCCTCCTCGCTGTTTCCGATATGGGAAACGCTACGTTGCCTTTCCGGAGTTGGCAACGCTGGATTCGCGCAAAGTCGGCGTATTAGCAGGTGGGTGACGTTAAGTCATTGCAATGGACGGGCGGCTAACGCAATGCACGTCCACTTCCCGGCTGCCCGGGCGGACGGTGGGAGGGTGCCCGTTCGGGCAGGGATCGGGAAGTCCGGCCCACGGGTCGGATTGGTACAGACCACTGGGTGATCGCTGTGATAGAACGTCACCTCCGTGGCGGGGGAACACTCCGCACGTGAGGGGAGTGGAATGGCACTGACGGGGGTCGGGCGCCGCGTCGCACAGCACGGTCTGGTGCTGGCCTCGGCGGCCGTGAGCATCCTGGTGGCGGTGGCCGTGCTGGCCTCGGTGACCGGGCTGGCCGGGGCGGCGGCCACGGTGGGGGTGCGCGAGCGGCTCGCCCGCGACGCCGACCTCTCGGTGGAGGTGGACGCGCGCTGGAGCGCGCAGGGCCTGGCGGCGGGTGACCGGGCCGTGCGCAGCGCGCTCACCCGGGCGATGGGCGGCACGCCGTTCCGCACCGAGACCGCGGTGCGGGCCGTCAGCGCCGTCGACCTCCAACTTCCGCCCGCCGGACGGCGACAGGCCACCGAGACCACCCTCGCCGCCCTCCCGGTCGCCCTCCCCGACCCCGGGCGCCACGCCGGCCTGCGGAGCGGGACCTGGCCGGCGGCCGGCAGTGGACCCGGGCTGCGGGTGGCCCTGCCGGAGAGCGCGGCCGACCGGCTCGGACTGGACACGGGGGGCACGGCGACCGTCGTCGACCCGGTCACCGGTGGCCCACTGCTCCTCACCGTCACCGGCGTCTACCGGCCCGATCCGGAGGCGGCCGCGCTCTGGGCCCACCTCGGCGGCGCCGACCGCGAGGCCCCGGACCTGCTGCTCACCGACCCCGCCCAGCTCACCGCCCTGCCCGCGTTCGCCGACCGCACCCTGGCCGTCTGGCTGGCCCGGCCGGACATCGCGGGCCTGAGCCTGCCCGACCTGCCACCAGTACGGGCACCGTACCGGCGAGTGCATAGTACGTGTGGAGGTTGGCAACGGTGAGGTTGTAGGCCGTGTTGAGGTGTGTGTAGTTGCGGA